>NZ_JBSFNQ010000086.1:0-30194 GCF_053981115.1 Streptomyces sp. NPDC003691
CCTTTCGGTGTTTCCGACTCTATCAGATCCTTTCGGGCCTGACTCCCGGTCGAAACTCGGGTTTTGTCTTTCCGGCCGCTCGGGCCGTTCCGACGTTTCAAACTCTAGCGGATTTCCCGTCCGACTCATAATCGAGTCTTTCGCAATGGATTTCGGCAGGCCGAAATCCATCCCTGTTCGGGGAGATCGTGCTGGGTTTGATTGCCGCTGACGCGGCGGGAGTGGCTGCCGCAGAACCGTTCCGGTCCGTGACAACTTGAGGAACCTTACGAGCGGATGAAGGGCGTGTCAACTTCCCCTGGCGCAAGGCCGCCAAACATCCGCCATCCGGCCAACGGGCGGTCCTTGTCGGCCAGTCGGGCGCCGCTCGGGGCCGGTGGGGGGCTGCTCGGGGACCTCAGTCCAGGTCGGTGAGCCGGCCGCCCGCGTCGGGCTGGGTGTGTTCCACCCGGCGCAGCACCCGGATCAACAGCTCGCCGAGGACGCCGCGCTCCTCGCCGGAGAGGTCGCAGAGCAGGTCCTCTTCGAAGGCGCTGGCCATCCGCATGGCCTCCAGCCACTTCGTACGGCCCTCGTCGGTCAGCTCGACGATCACCCGGACGCGGTTGTTCTCGTCGCGGTCCCGGGTGACCAGGCCCTCGTTCGCCATGCGGTCGATGCGGTGGGTCATGGCGGCCGGGGTGAGGCCGAGGCGCTTGGCCAGCTCGCCGGGGCCCATCCGGTAGGGGCTGCCGGAGAGGACCAGGCTCTTGAGGACCTCCCACTCGGCGTTGCTGATGCCGAGGGCCGCGACCTGGCGGCCGTACGCGACGTTCATCCGGCGGTTGAGCCGGCCGAGGGCCGAGACGACCTGTTCGACCTGGGGATCGAGCTCTCCGTACTCCCGCTGGTAGGCGGCGATCTGCTCGTCGAGGGTCGGCTCCTGGACCGCTCCGGCGTCGTTCTGGCCGGTCACGGCAGGGCCCTCGGGGGTCGCGGTAGGCATACGCCGCAGTATGGCACGCCTCTCATTGGCGTTGAAGTCCTTCGGTGTGTATTGTCAAGGCTCTAACTTTACTGTTGAAGTCTTCAAGCTTCAGCCCTTCGGAGTCAACAAGGCAGGTGAGTGTGGTCAGGGAGATGGGCGCGGCGATGCGCCGGATCCAGGCAGGCAGCGCGCTGAGCGCGTTCGGACTCGGTTTCACGGTCCCGTTCCTCTATATCTATGTGGCCTACACACGTGACCTGGGGACGACCGCGGGCGGTCTTGTCATCGGTGTCTTCGCCCTGGCCGCTCTGATCGCCCTGCCGTTCGTCGGGCGGATCATCGACCTCCGCGGGCCGAAGCCCGTGGTGGTGGGTGCCTCCGTGGTGGCGGCCGTCGGTGCCGTCCTGTTCGGGCTCTCCACGAACATCGTGACCGTGATGCTGTCGGCGGCGCTGCTCGGCGCCGGTACGGCGGTGACGCAGCCCGCCCTGGCGACGATGATCGTCTGGGCCTCGGACGCCCGCGGCCGGACCCGGGCCTTCGCCTTCCAGTTCTTCCTCCAGAACATCGGGCTGGGGCTCGGCGGTCTGATCGGCGGCAATATCGTCGACAAGAGCCGGGCGAGCACCTTCACGCTGCTCTTCGGCATCGAGGCCGTGATGTTCCTGGTGCTGGCCGCGATCATCCTCTCGGTGAAGCTGGCCCGGCCGGCGCCGGTCGCCGGAGCCGCCGCCGAGGGGGCCAAGGGCAGTGGCTTCAAGGTGCTGCTGCGGGACAAGGCGATGGTGAAGCTGCTGGTCCTGGGCTTCATCCTGTTCTTCGCGGTCTACGGACAGTTCGAGTCGGGGCTCTCCGCCTACGGCACGGAGGCCGCGGGCATCGAGCCGTCGATGTTCGGTACGGCGCTGGCCGCGAACACCGCGGTGATCGGTATCGCGCAGTTCGTGATCCTGAAGTACGTCGACCGGTACAAGCGGACCCGGGTGATCGCCGCGGTGGGTCTGATCTGGGCCGTGGCCTGGGCCATCGCGGGGTACGCCGGACTCGGCGCGACCAGCCAGGCGATGGCGACGGCCGCGTTCATCTCCACCTATGCCCTCTTCGGGCTGGGTGAGGCGATGCTCGCGCCGACCGTGGCGCCGCTGGTGGTCGATCTGGCCCCGGAGTCGATGGTCGGTCAGTACAACTCGGCGTTCGCGCTGGTCAAGCAGTTGGCGCTGGCGCTGGGGCCGGCGATCGGCGGGCCCATGGGGGCCGCGCTCCACGCCCCGTACATCGTGACCTTCGTACTCTTCTCGCTGGCGGTCACGGTGCTGGCCGTGCGGCTGGGGCGGATGCTCACCCCCGTACAGAACCAGCCGATGCTCGTGGCCACGCCGTCGCGGGTGGTGGCCCGGTACGAGCCGGGGGCCGAGAAGGCCGAAGAGGTACGGACGGCGGCCTGAGGGCCGCCGTCAGGGGGCGGTCGGTGCGGGTGCCCGGAGGGCGAACTCGCACCAGACCGCCTTGCCGCCGCCGGGAGTGCGGCGGCTTCCCCAGTTGGAGGCGATGGCCGCGATGATCGAGATACCGCGGCCCGTCTCGTCCTCGGACTCCGCGCGGCGCCGCCGCGGAAGATGGTCGTCGCCGTCGGTGACCTCGATGATCAGCCGCCGGTCCGTGCGGCGCAGCCGCAGTTTCATGGGCGGGGTGCCGTGCTGGAGCGAATTGGCGACCAGTTCGCTGGTGGCCAGTACGCCCAGATCGTGCAGCTCCGGAGGGAAGCGCCAGGAGGCGAGCACCCCGGAGGCGAAGGCGCGGGCGCGCGGGGCGGCCTCGACACCGCCGAGGAGGTCGAGGGCCGCGTTGTGGAACAGCTCCGCCGAGGTGCCGGTGCGGGCGGGGTGCTGGACGAAGAGGACGGCAACGTCGTCGTCGTGGTCCGCGGTGATGCCCATGGAGCGGATGAGGCGGGCACAGACGACCTGGGGGGTGCCGGTGGCGCCGGACAGCGCGCGTTCCAGGGCGGCGACTCCTTCGTCGATGTCCTGGTCGCGGCGTTCGACGAGCCCGTCCGTATAGAGGACGGCGCCGGAGCCGGGCGGCAGTTCGATGGTGCCGGAGGAGTAGAACCAGCCGCCGGTGCCGAGCGGCGGTCCGGTGGGGTTGTCGGCGCGGTGGACCGTGCCGTCCTCGTGGCGGACGAGGATCGGCAGATGGCCCGCGGAGGCGTAGACCAGCCGTTCCTCGTTGGGGTCGTGGACGGCGTAGACGCAGGTGGCGATCTGGCTGGCGTCGATTTCGGAGGCCAGGCCGTCGAGGAGCTGGAGCACCTCGTGCGGGGGCAGGTCCAGCCGGGCGTAGGCGCGGACGGCGGTGCGCAGCTGGCCCATCACGGCGGCGGCGCGCACTCCGCGGCCCATGACATCGCCGATGACCAGGGCGGTGCGGCCGCCGCCGAGGGTGATCACGTCGTACCAGTCGCCGCCGACTGCCGCGTCCTCGCCGCCGGGCTGGTAGGTGGCGGCGACCGTGAGGTCGTCGGGCTGTTCCAGCTTCTGGGGCAGCAGGGAGCGCTGGAGGGTGACGGCGGTTTCGCGCTGGCGGCGTTCGCTGGTGCGGAGCCGTTCGGCGGCTTCGGCGTGGTCGGTGACATCGGCGGCGAAGACGACGACTCCGCCGGGGCCGGTGCGGTCCTCCCCGGCGCTCTCGTCCCCGTCCCCGGCCGGGTTCTCGCCGGCGTGCCCGGTCGCGGTCCCGCTGTCGCCGCCGGGTGCGGCGGGCCGGCCGACGGGGATGCAGGTGACCGTGTACGAACCGCCGGAGGTGATCTTGCGGGATTTGACGGTACGGGGCTTTCCGCTGCGCAGCACCTGGTCGATGAGCGGGGTGAGGCCGAGGTCTCCCAGCTCGGGGCAGGTGTCGGCGGCGGGGCTGCCGAGGGTGCGGGGGCCGAAGGCGGCGGTGTAGGCGTCGTTGACGTAGGCGACGCGGTGCTCGGGGCCGTACAGCAGGGCGACGAGTCCGGGGAGGCGGCCGAGCAGTTCCCGGACCGGGAAGTCCTCCAGGGCGGGCGGCGCGGGGTCGGCCGGCCGGCCGGGGGCACCGGCGGAGGGCGTGCCGTCGGCGCGGGCGGCCGGGACGGCGCCCTCGTCGTGCGGGCGCCGGGGGTCGCGGGCGCCGGGGGTGTCCTTGTCCCGGTCGTCCGCTCTGCTCTCGCCCCGTCGGGGCGGGCGGGGTGAGGAGGAGAGTCCGCGGTCGGTCCTGCGTGCCGCGGCGCGGCGCTGCGTCCCGGGGAGCCGTGCGCTCCATCGCGTGAAGTTCACTGACGTTCTAGCCTCAAAGATTGTCGCCAAGGGTCACGAGGGTCACTCTGTGCAGATGTGAGCCCACCTATGGTCACACGTCCAGTGTGGCCGAAGGGACCGTCCGCCGGTGTCGGCCGGATGTCGACCGGGCCGTCGGCCGGTGTCGTACGGGTGCGGTAGTGGGGCGGCGGCGCTGTGGGGCGTGGTGCGGGGGTGTCCCGTCGTACGCGGTGGGTCAGCCGTTCTTCCCGGGGTCCCGGGGGGCGGGGCCGCCGCCGGTGCCGGGGCCGTTCTCCGGGGGGCGGCCGGGGGTGGTCCCGGCGGCGAGTTCGAACTCCGCGCGGGGGTGTTCGAGGGAGCCGAGGGAGACGATCTCCCGTTTGAAGAGTCCGGCGAGGAGCCATTCGCCGAGGATGCGCGCCTTGCGGTTGAGGGTCGGCATACGGCTGAGGTGGTACACCCGGTGCATGAACCAGGC
This sequence comes from Streptomyces sp. NPDC003691, assembly GCF_053981115.1. Taxonomy (NCBI): domain Bacteria; kingdom Bacillati; phylum Actinomycetota; class Actinomycetes; order Kitasatosporales; family Streptomycetaceae; genus Streptomyces; species Streptomyces sp. NPDC003691. Next base: position 4,733 of record NZ_JBSFNQ010000086.1, read on the forward strand.
GGGGTATCCCTTCAGCTTCCGTCCGTATACATAGGCGACGCCCTTGTGCAGGCCGAGGGAGGCGACGGAGCCCACGTACTTATGGGCGTACTCCTTCGCCGGGCGGTCGTGGAGGGAGGCGGCGACGTTCTCGGCGAGGACCCTGGCCTGGCGGACCGCGTGCTGGGCATTGGGGGCGCAGAGCGCGCCGGGCTCGGCGGAGGTGATGTCGGGGACGGCCGCGGCGTCGCCGGCGGACCAGGCGCGGTCGGTGCCCTCGACCCGGAGTTCGGCGGTGCAGCGGAGCCGGCCCCGGTCGTTGAGGGGAAGGTCGGTGGCGGCGAGTACGGGGGCGGGTTTGACGCCCGCGGTCCAGACGATGGTCCTGGCCGGGAAGCGGCTGCCGTCGCTGAGGACGGCGAGCCGGTTCTCGCAGGAGTCGAGGCGGGTCTCCAGCCGTACGTCGATATTGCGGCGGCGCAGCTCCCGGATGGCGTAGCGGCCCATCTCCTCGCCGACCTCGGGGAGGATGCGGTCGCTGGCCTCGACGAGCACCCACTTCAGGTCGTCGGGCTTGATGTTGTGGTAGTAGCGGGCGGTGTAGCGGGCCATGTCCTCCAGCTCGCCGAGGGCCTCGACGCCCGCGTAGCCGCCGCCGACGAAGACGAAGGTGAGGGCGGCGGCGCGGATGGCGGGGTCGCGGGTGGAGGAGGCGATGTCCATCTGTTCGATGACGTGGTTGCGGAGGCCGATGGCCTCTTCCACGGTCTTGAAGCCGATGCCGTAGTCGGCGAGGCCGGGGACGGGCAGGGTGCGGGAGATGGAGCCCGGGGCGATCACCAGGTGGTCGTACGGGATCTCGACCGCGGCGGTGCCCTCCTCGGCGGTGGCGAGGGTGGCCACGGTGGCCGTGCGGTCGGCATGGGTGACGGCGGTGATCTCCCCGATGAGGATCGAGCACTTGTCGAGGACCCGGCGGAGCGGGACGACGACATGGCGGGGGGAGATGGAACCGGCGGCGGCTTCGGGGAGGAACGGCTGGTACGTCATATAGGGGTCGTGGGAGACGACGAGGATCTCGACGTCGCCGCGGGCCAGCTCGTGTCTGAGCCGCTTCTGGAGGTGCAGCGCCGTGTACATCCCGACATAGCCGCCGCCCGCGACGAGGACGCGGGTGCCGCGTGCCGGTCCGGTGAAGCGGTTCTTCGGCGGGGTGCCGGGGGTCTCGCCCCGGGAGTTTGCAGCCGTCACCATCCCATGAGGCAACGGGTCCCGTCGTTTGTCCACAGGCCCGGCAAATTGTGTGACCGGAGGCGGGCGGCGGCGGAGTGGCGGACGGGGCCCCGGGGGTGGGGAAGGTGCCCAGGTCAGGGGCGGCGGGCAGGGTGGTGTGAGGGGGCGCAAACGGGAGCGTTCAGGTCCTTGCTCCGATCGGGGGGCGCTCCGTGCGGAACTACCCCCTTCTGAATTGACCCGGGCTCAACTATGTTCGTACCTCGTCGGGGTGCGGGGACGCGGTACTCCGGCTGACCAAAGTGGGGAGGTCTCCGGGGGGAGACACAGTGACCGGGGGAACAGGTATGACCATTCAGGATTCGCACTGGCAGGCCGCCGTCTCACCGACCACTGAGGGGCATGGCGTGCCGGGCATACATCTGGGTACGACGGACGGGAACGGCCGTCCGGGTCCGGGCGGGACCGCCCGCTCGGCACCGCTCCGGGTCGACGCGCAGCGGAACCTCGAACATGTGCTGAGGGCCGCGCGTGAAGTCTTCGGCGAGCTGGGGTACGGCGCGCCGATGGAGGATGTGGCACGCCGGGCCCGGGTGGGTGTCGGGACGGTGTACCGCCGCTTTCCCAGCAAGGATGTGCTGGTGCGGCGGATAGCCGAGGAGGAGACCTCCCGGCTGACCGAGCAGGCGCGGACGGCGCTGGGCCAGGAGGAGGAGCCGTGGTCGGCGCTCTCCCGGTTCCTGCGGACGTCGGTGGCGTCGGGTGCGGGGCGGCTGCTGCCGCCCCAGGTGCTGCGGGTGGGGGTGGACCCTGCCGAGGAGGCGGCGGCCGCCGCCGCGGAGGGCCGGGACCAGACGCGGGTACCGCATCAGCGGGCGGTCGACGGCGGGGCGGGTGTCTCCGCCGGAGGTGATGTCCGGATCGTCGAGCAGCGTGCCACGGCAACGCTGGGGCCGGGTGCCGACGATGCCGGTGCGGCCGATCTGCTGGAGGTCGTCGGGCAGTTGGTCGACCGGGCGCGGGCGGCGGGTGAGCTGCGCGGGGACGTCACGGTGGCGGATGTGCTGCTGGTGATCGCCACGGCGGCTCCGGCGCTGCCGGACCCGGCGCAGCAGGCGGCGGCTTCGGCACGGCTGCTGGACATTCTGCTGGAGGGCCTGCGCCCGAGGTAGGCCGTCGTCGGCGGGGCCGCCGCGCTCTTCTGCCGGACCCGGTGGCGTTCGCCGGTGTCCGGGCGGGGCGTTGGTCCCGCCGGAGGCAGTGGTGGCCCGGGTGTTGTGCGTTCCTCCGCCGGATCCCGGCGGAGGAACGGTGACCCGGGGACGGTGTGCCGGGTGCCGGGGACGGTGTGCCGGGGAGGTGGTCCGGGCCGCACCGCGGGCCGGGTGGCCGATTCCGCGGGGTGCCGCGCCGGTGGTGTTCAGGGCCGGTGGTGTTCAGGGCCGGTCGCCGGGTGCCGGGGCTGTCCGTCACCGGGCCGGCCGCGGCTTTCCGCCGGCCGTATCGGTTCCGTCGGCGGTATCGGTTCCGTCGGCGCTGTCCGTTGCGGTCCGCTGCTTCTGCTGAGGGCCGCTACGCCGGTTGACGGGACCGCTCCGGACGGTCCGCGCGGCCCGCGCCCGCCGGAGGGTAGCGCACGGATTCGACCGGGCTCCCCGGATGAGTGGTTGGCGCAATCCGGCGTCCGTCGGCGCCGATCCCGTGTGGCACGCTGGCCCGGTGTTCGAGTCTGAGCGTGCTGGCGGAAGCGTCCGCGATGAACGAGGGCTTCCTCGACGGAGGCTTCCTCGATGAGCGGCGACGGGCGCGGTAATGCCCCCGGGAGCGGCGCCGAGGACGCCGAGGGCGGCGCGCTGCCCCCGCGGCCGGTGCCGGAACAGTTCCAGGGACAGGAGCAGTTCCAGGGGCAGGAGCCGGAGTCCGGCCGGGTGTCCGGGCAGCTGCCCGGACAGGCGGCGGGCGGTGCGCCGGGACAGGTCCCCGGGCAGGTCCCGGGACAGGGTGCGGAGCCGGAGCAGGCGCCGGGACAGACCCCGGGGCACGGAACGGGTCCGGTGTCGGGGCAGGTGCCCGGGCAGGGCGGGCCCGGTGGGGTGTGGTCCGGGGCTTCGTGGAGCGGCGCGGCGGCGCGGGGCGAACAGAGCACGGGCAGCGGCGGAGCCGGGCCTTCGGTACCGGCCCAGGGCACCAGCGGTGTCCGCGCCGACGATGCGGAGGACACCGGCTGGGCGGACACCGTGCCGGGCGCGGCAAGCCCCTCGGGGACCACTCGTACGGGTGGTTCGGGAGCGGGCGGTGAGAGCCATGCGGTGCCGTCGCAGCGCGAGGGCGGGGCAAGCGGTTCCGTACTGCCGCCGCCGCGGGAGACCGGGCCGTCCGACGCCGAGCTGATCGCGCGGATGCGCGGTGGTGACGACGGGGCGTACGAGGAGCTGTTCCGGCGCCATTCGGAGGCGGTGCGCCGGTATGCGCGCACCTGCTGCCGGGACTCGCACACCGCGGACGACCTCACGGCGGAGGTGTTCGCCCGGGCGCTCCAGGCGGTCCGCTCGGGTGCGGGCCCGGAGTACGCGGTGCGGGCCTATCTGATGACGACGGTCCGGCGGGTGGCCGCTACCTGGACCAGCAGCGCGAAGCGGGAACAACTCGTCGAGGACTTCGCGGTGTTCGCCGCGGAGGCGGCGCGCGGCCCCGAGGGCTCCGCGGGCCGGACGACCGAGTGGGGCGCGGATGTCCGGGCCATGCACGAGGCCGAACGTTCCCTGGCCATGCAGGCGTTCCGTTCGCTGCCGGAGCGCTGGCAGGCGGTGCTCTGGCACACCACTGTCGAGGAGGAGTCGCCGAGCGAGGTGGCCCCGCTGTTCGGGCTGACCGCGAACGCGACCGCGGTTCTCGCGAGCCGGGCCAGGGAGGGTCTCAAGCAGGCGTATCTCCAGGCCCATGTCAGTTCGGCGCTGACTTCGGGAGGGGACTGCGCGCGCTATGCCGACCGGCTGGGCGCCTATGCCCGGGGCGGGCTGCGGATGCGGGCCGAGCGGGGGCTGCGCAAGCATCTGGAGGAGTGTGCGAAGTGCCGGCTCGCGGCGGGTGAGCTGAAGCAGGTCAACTCCGGGATCCCGGCGCTGCTGCCGGTCGCGGTCATCGGCTGGTTCGCCGCGGGCTATTCGCTCAAGGCGGCGGGTGTCGTCGCCGGGGGCGCGGTCGGTGCGGCCGGGGCGGGTGCCGCGGCCGCGGCGACCGGCGCGGGTGCGGCCGGTGGAGCGGGAACCGGGGCGGGTGCCGCGGCGGGCGGGGCGGCGGCCTCGGAGGGGCTGGGCGCCCCGGCGAAGGTCGGTATCGGTGCCGCGCTCGCCGTCGCCACGGCCGCGGGTCTGGTGTGGGCGCTCGCGGGGGATCCCGCGCCCGCGAAGCCCGAGGCGAAGCCTTCGGCGCGGTCCGTCACCCCGGTGCCGCAGGACCCCAAGCCGCCCGCCCCGAAGCCGGTGCCCAGGCCGAAGCCGAAGCCGCCGGTCCCGGAGCCCGAGCGGCCCGCGCCGAAGCCGGTGGTGAAGCCGAAGCCCGCGCCCGCTCCGTCGAAGGCGCGCCCCCGGCCGGTGCCGAAGCCACCGGCCCCCACTCCGCCGAAACCGAAGCCGACCCCGCCGAAGCCGAGCCCCAGGCCGACGCCCAAACCCCCGGCCGTACCGCGGGACTACCAGCTGAACCGGCTCCCGTACAACGTCTTCGGCGACCGCACCGGGCCCGAGGTCTCGATCAGCGAGAGCAGTTGGCTCTGGCAGCGGTGGGGGCTGCGGATCGACGGCGAGGAGTACGCGCACGGGGTCACCGTCCGGTCGCGTTCCAGTGTGACGATCAACCTCAACAGGCCGTGCACCTCGTACTCGGCGAAGGCCGGGGTGGACGATCTGAGCCTGGGCCGCGGCGCGATGACGTTCTCCGTCTACGCCGACGGGGTCCTGCTGTGGCGTTCGGAGGTAGTACGCGGCCATGAGCCGGCGGTCCCGGTGCAGGTCCCGCTGACGGGGCGGAAGACGCTCCGTCTGGTCGTCGAACCGAACTCCAAGTGGGACGGGGCGGCGCTGGGCAGCTGGGCGGCGTCGAAGATCGTGTGCCGGTAGCCGCCCGGTTCGGGAGGGATGTCTCTCCCCGGGGACGAGCCCCGGAGAGAAAGACACCCTGCTGTCCGGCGGGCGCGGCCGGGTGCGTTCCCGGCCGCGCCGTGCACACCCTGCCCCTGGTACGGACTACGCGGCGGCCACCGGCCGGTAGGTGCATACATGCACACCCGTACTGCTGACCACGGTCGAGACCAGCTCCAGCGTGCGCAGTCCGCCGTCGTCGGGGTAGATCGTCTTTCCGCCGCCGAGAAGCACCGGCATGATCATGAGCCGCAGCTCGTCGACCAGCCCCTCGGCCAGCAGGGTGCGGGCGAGCGAGAGGCTGCCCATCACCACCAGGTCCCGGCCCTCGGTTTCCCGCAGCTTCCGGATTCCGGCCAGCGCCTCGTCCCCCGGGATGAGGGTGGTGTTGTTCCAGGTCAGATCGGATTCGCCCAGCGTGCCGGAGACGACATGCTTGGGGACCGAGTTCATATGGTCGGCGAAAGGGTCACCCGCCCGCCCGGGCCACGCCGCGGCCATGACCTCCCAGGTGCGCCGCCCGAACAGCAGGGCTTCGGTGTTGGCGGCCCACTCGGCGAGGGCGCCGCCCATCACCTGCGGGTCGAAGAACGGGTGGGTCCAGCCACCGTGGGCGAACCCGCCGTCGGTGTCCTCGCCGGGGCTGCCCGGCGCCTGCATCACGCCGTCCAGACTGACGAATTCACCCAGCACAATACGCATCGAACCGTCTCTCTTCCTTGCTCAGTTGCTTACTGCTCAGGGGGCGGGCGGCCCCGGGCTTCTTCTGTGGGGCTCACCCCTGCGTCGATCCGCCGATGCGACAGGGAATGCGGGAACTGCTCTCATGCCGCCCGTGCCGCCCGTCGGGCCGGCGCGCTCCGGTGCCGTCCCCCGGCCCGGGCTCACCAGGGGACAGGGGGGTCAGAGGGAGCGGGCGGTGATGTCGCCGTGCGAGGTGGTGGCGCGGATGTCGAGGCCGGCCGTGCCGTCGTTCCTGAGGGCGTTGCCGACCCGGCCGTGGGCGGCGTCGGCGTCGGCGTCCAGGACGGCGGAGACCCCGGCGGGGGTGTCGAACTTCTGCATGGTGCTCTCCCTGGCGCCCGCGGTCCACCGTTTCGGAACAATGGAAACGCTACGTTGCTTTCCTGATACCGGCAATGGAATCGCCGTCCAAGAATGCCATACATGCAGGTGAAGGCAGGTTAATCAGTGCAACGCCCTCTCGGTTAATGCAACGAAAGAGAGGGTGGTCGTTGCAATAGAATGCGGCTGAACGCTACGATCGGGGCGTGGGGGAACACCGCGCAGCGCCATGGAGCACCCGTGGCGCACGAAAGGGGCTGTCATGCCGGGAGGCAGACTCACCCAGCAGGAACGCCAGCAGATCGCAGGCGGGCTGGCCGATGGACTGGCGTACGCCGAGATCGCCCGGCGCCTCGGCCGTCCGACCTCCACCGTCACACGTGAGGTGACGCGGAACGGCGGCCCCGCGGCCTACCGCGCCGACCTGGCCCAGCGCGCCGCCCAGCGCCGTACCCACCCGCGCGGCGGGGCCGTGCCCCGGAGCCCGCAGGCGGTCCCGCAGCCCTACGGGCGCGCCGCCGAGGCCGTAACCGGCTATCAGGAGACCCTTACCACCGTCCTGATGACCTCGGGCCTGCCCAGGATGATGGCCCGGGTGCTGAGCCTTCTCTTCACCACCGACAGCGGCAGCCTCACCGCCGCCGAACTCGCCCGGCACCTCCAGGTCAGCCCGGCGTCCGTCTCCAAGGCGATCACATTCCTGGAGAGCCAGGACCTGGTCCGCCGGGAGCGGGACGAAGGACGCCGCGAGCGGTATGTCGTCGACGACGAGCTCTGGTACCAGTCGATGCGCCGCAGCGCCCGGGCCAACGATCAGTTCATCGAGACCGCACGGCAGGGCGCCGGTGTCCTCGGCCGCGGCACCCCGGCCGCGAACCGCCTCGAAAACGCCGCCTGCTTCCTCGACTTCGTCAGCGAAGGGCTCGTACAGGCCGCGGAGCAGGCCCGCGAAGTCCTCCACACCGGCACCGGAACACCTCCGCACTCCTCCGCCGGGCCCGACGGGCTCCACCGGAAGTGACCCGCGGGTTCCACCGGATCAGGCCGGCCCGGCACGTTCCAGGTTGCACGTTTCAGGTTGCATGCTCCGAGTTCCGGAAGAGACGGCTCAGCGCGGTCCGACCAGGCCGTAGTCGTAGGCCCGGATAACCAGTTGGACGCGGTCGCGGGCCGGGAGTTTCGCCAGCAGGCGGCCGACATGCGCCTTCACCGTCGCCGGGGTGATGAACAGTTCCGCCGCGATCTCCGCGTTCGACAGTCCGCGGCCCACCAGGACCAGCACCTCCCGTTCCCGCTCGGTGACGCCGGGCAGGGGGACGACCGGTGTACCGCCGGAGGCCGTTGCGGCTGCCGTCGCGGGTGCGGGGCGGGCGGCGAACTCCTCGATCAGCCGTCTGGTGACGCTCGGCGCAATCAGGGCGTCGCCCGCGGCCACCACCCGGATCGCGGCGAGGATCTCGTCCATGTCCATGTCCTTGACGAGGAAGCCGCTGGCGCCCGCACGCAGCGCGCCGTACACGTACTCGTCGTCGTCGAAGGTGGTGAGGGTGAGGACCCGGGTGGCGGCGGTCGCCGGGTCGCCCGTGATCAGGGCGGTCGCGTCGATGCCGTTCGTCCCGGGCATCCGGATGTCCATCACGACCACATCGGGCCGGAGCCGGGCCGTGAGCCGGACGGCTTCGTCCCCGTCGCCCGCCTCGCCCACGATCTCCAGGTCGTCGTGGTCGGCGATCAGGACCCGCAGCCCGGCGCGGACCAGGGGCTGGTCGTCGGCGAGAAGCACCCGTACCGGTGGCGCGGCGCTCATGGCCGGGCCGCCGGGACGGGCAGGGCGGCGGTGACCCGGAAGCCGCCCCCGGGGCGGGGCCCGGCGATGAACCGGCCGTCGAGCAGCACGGCCCGTTCCCGCATGCCCGTCAGGCCGTAGCCGGATCCGGATCCGTAGCTGGTGCCGGTGCCGGTGCCGGATCCGTGCGCCGGGCCGGTGCCCGCCGTACCCCGGCCGTCGTCGGTGATCTCCACGACGAGTTCGTCCGCCCGGTAGTCGAGGACGACGCGGCACCGGTCGGTGCCCGCGTGGCGCACCACGTTGGTGATCGCCTCCTGGACGATGCGGTACGCGGAGAGTTCGACGTCCGCCGGGAGGTCCCGGTACTCGCCGCGCCGGTCGAGGTCGACCCGTACCCCGCCGTCGCGGGCGGTCCCGGCCAGCCGCTCCAGATCGCCGAGCCCGGGCGCGGTGGTCAGCGGTACGCCCTCCGGTCCGGCCCGGCGCAGTGCGCCCAGCATGCGCCGGAGCCCGGCGAGGGTGTCGCGGCTGGTGGTCTCGATGACGGCGAGGGAGTTGCGGGCCTCCTCGGGCTGGGTGTCGATGACCCGGCGTCCGGTGCCCGCCTGGATGGCGATGATCCCGATGCTGTGGGCGACCATGTCGTGCAGTTCGCGGGCGATGCGCAGCCGCTCCGCCATGACCGCCCGTTCCGCGGCTCCCGCGCGTACGGTCTCGGCGTGGTCGTGCCGCTGGCGCACCAGACGCCCCGCCGTCCAGGCGAGCACCACGACCAGGCCGAGGAAGACGCTGTTGGCGAGGAGGACTTCGGAACCGGTACGCAGCCGGGCCAGCCCGGCGAGCTGGACGCCGAAGGCGAGGGCCGCGGCGGCCGCGGCGGTGCGATGGGACCGGCGCGCCGCGATCAGGGCGACCGCGGTATCGGCCAGCAGCGCCTGGAGATAGCCGAACTGCCCGGCCGCTACGGTCCCGGGGGCGGCCCAGAGCGGCTGGTTGCGGTCCGCCGTGAGCAGGGCGGCGTACGAACCGGCCAGCATCAGCGCCAGCGCGGCCAGCGGGTTCCGGCGCAGCAGCGGGTACGGCAGCACCGCGAGAAGCAGCGGCGGCAGGAGCCGGGTGCCGGTGAGTTCCGGTTCGCCGCGGACGGCGAAGAGGAGGAGTACGGGGTACGCCAGGGCTCCGGCCCAGCTCAGGACGGTCGCCGCGGCCGGTCCCGGCGGTCCGGGGCGCCCCCGCGGGTCCGTGGGGTCCGGTGGTGTGGCGGTCATGCCGGGATCATAGGGACGGCACGGGGCCGGGGGCATCGGGCCGCGGGCGTACGCCCCCGGGCTACCGTCCGCTCCCCCGGATGTGGTCCGCGGGCCGATGCCGGGCGGGCCCGGCGCGGGCGACGGTGGGCGGGTGATAGAAGCCAGGGAACTGACGAAACGCTATGGGACGGTGACCGCCGTCGACGGTCTGAGCTTCACCGTCCGGCCGGGTGTGGTCACCGGCTTCCTCGGGCCGAACGGCGCGGGCAAGTCCACCACTCTGCGGATGATCCTCGGGCTGAACGGCCCGACTGCCGGGACCGTCACCGTCGACGGCCGTCCGTTCGGGGACCGGCCGCGCGGGCTGCGGTCCGCGGGAGCCCTGCTGGACGCCCACGATGTGCACGGCGGCCGGAGTGCGCGGGCGCATCTGACGGCGCTGGCGCTGAGCAACGGGCTGCCCGCGCGCCGGGCGGCCGAGGTGCTGGAGGAGGTGGGGCTGGCGGCCGCGGCCGGCCGCCGGATCGGCCGGTTCTCGCTGGGGATGAAGCAGCGGCTCGGGATCGCGGGCGCGCTGCTCGGCGATCCGCCCGTACTCCTCTTCGACGAACCGCTCAACGGGCTGGACCCGGACGGGGTGCTGTGGGTGCGTGGCCTGTTCCGGCGGCTGGCCGGTGAGGGGCGGACGGTCTTCGTCTCCAGCCATCTGATGCGCGAGATGGAGCAGACGGCGGACCGGCTGGTGGTCATCGGGCGGGTCCGGGCCGGGGTCCGCCGGGGCGGTGCTGGAGTCCGCCGTCGCGGCGGAGGGCGCGGAGTTCACCCGTGAGGGGGACGGCCGGTACACGGTGACGGGCCTGGAACCGCGCCGGATCGCGGAGCTGGCGCGGCGGAACGGGGTGCTGCTGGAGGAGCTGACGCCGGTTTCGGCGTCGCTGGAGGAGGCGTTCATGGAACTCACGGCAGGGGAGACCGAGTACGGGACGGGCCCGCGGGCGGCGGGCGCGGCCGGGGCGGACCGGGCGGGGGACGTGCGATGACGGCGGTGGGCGGGGGCGCGGCGGGGGCGCCGGGCGGCGGACCGGCCGGGGGGTACGGCGCCCGGCGCGGGGAAGGGCCGTGCCGGGGGCGGGAGACGGCCCCGGCGGCTGGCGGGAAGCGGACACCGGGGCGCGGCGGCCGGCGGGAGGCCCCGGCGCCGGTAGGGGAGGTGCCCGGTGGCCCCGGGTGGCGGCCGGCCGTTCCGGAGCGGGCCCGGTTCCGTCATCCGCTCGCCGCCGAATGGGTCAAGCTCCGGTCGCTGCGGTCCACGTACGCCGTGCTGGCGGGCGGGGCGCTGACGGTCACCGGCATCAACGTCAACTCGGCGTGGAGCAACGCGGACCGGCTGGACCGCCATCCCGAGACCCCGCCGGGGAACCCGGTCGACGCGGCGTTCCTGTTCGATCCGCTGGCGGCGGCTTTCACCGACCCCGCCTGGCAGTTGTTCATGGTGATCGCCGCGGCGTTCGGGGCGGCGGTGGTCTTCGGGGAGTACGGCAGCGGGCTGATCCGTACGACCTTGACGGCCGTACCGGCGCGGCGGTCGGTGGCGGCGGCCAAGCTCACGGTGGTGACGGGGGTGGCGCTCGGCTACGGCGTACTGGTGGCGGGCGCCTCGTTCGGGGTGACCCAGGCGGTCCTCCGGGACCACCACGGCATGTCGCTCGGCGATCCCGGCGCGCTGCGGGCGGTGGTGGCGTCGGCGCTGCTGGCGCCGGTCTGCGCGCTGGTGGGCATGGCGCTGGCCGCGGTGGTGCGGCATCCGGCGGGCAGTGTGGGGGCGGTCGTCGGGGTGCTCGTCCTGCTGCCCGGCCTCTTCAACGGGGATACGTACCGCTGGGTGCGGGAGATCGGCAACGCGATGCCGGTGAGCGCGTGGCGGGAGCTGGTGAAGAACCCCGAGCGGGCGATCGGGACGGCGAAGTACCCGGTGACGCACGGGGAGGCGTGGCTGACGTTCGGGGGCTGGGCGCTGGTGGCGGCGGTGCTGGTGGTGGTGCTGATGGAGCGGCGGGACGTCTGAGGGTGTGGGGCGGGGGCGGGCCGGGGCGCGGCCCGTCCCGCGGCGGGGTACGCGGCCGGGGTCGCGAGCGGCCGGTGCGGTGAGGTGCGCGGCGGCCGGCCCCGCGGTGGGAGGTACGGGGTCGGCGCGCCGGGCATCGGCGTGCGGGGACCGTGCGCGGGGATCAGTGCGCGGGGACCGGTGCGCGGGATCAGTGCGCGCGGTTCAGCGTGCCGCGCCCCCGTGCAGGGACGGCCGCGGCGGTACCCCGGCCGAGACCGCGCGGGAGCGGGGAGCCGCCGAGCCGGTCCAGCAGGTGCCGCGGCGCGACAGCAGCCGCCGCAGCCACAGTTCGGTCGAGACCAGGTCCGCCAGCCCGTCCAGGGGGACCGGTTCGCCGTCCGCCGCGCCCCGCAGCGCCTTGCGGACGACCCGGGCGTCGATGAGGCCCGCGTCGGCGAGGAGCGGCGCGTCGAAGAGGGCGAGGAGCGCGGGGAGGGCGGCCCGCAGGCCCTTGTGGGCGGTGACGGTCTGCGGGGTGAGGGGTGCGGCGCCCCAGCCGGGCGGCAGTTCGTGGACCCCGGCGCCCGCCAGCACCGTACGGAGGATGTCGGCACGGGCCCCGGGCCGTACCCGCAGGGACTCCGGGAGGTCGCGGCAGGCGCGGACGACCTGGTTGTCGAGGAACGGCGCATGGACCCGCTGGCTGCGCACCTCCGCGGCCTGTTCGAGGATCCGCTGGTCGAAGGCGTGCCGGGCGAGGGCGGCCCGGGCCCGGGCCTCCCCGGGCCGCTGGACGGGCACCGCGCGGGTGGCGATCCCGGTGAGCCGTACGGCGACGTCCGCGAGCGCCTCGCCGGTGAGCCAGCGGGCGGCCGGTCCCGGCCGGGACCAGGTGAGGGCGGCGAGGGAGGCGTCGAGCGGCCCGAAGTCGGCGCCCCTGGTGCCGCGGTTGGCCCGGAGCAGGGTGTCGGCGGCGGTCTCCAGTCCGGCCCGGTACGGCGTACGGGCGAGGCGGCGCGCGGCGCGGTAGACGGTGAGGGGTGCCAGCAGGGACTGCGTGGACGGCCCTTCGGCGCGGGCGAGCGCGGTCACCGGCCGCAGGAGGTGGCGCCGTCTCCGGTCGATGAGGAGGTCGGCGAGCCGGGCCGGGTGGGCGTCGAGCACTTGGCGGGCGCCCGCGCCGGTGATGTGGTCGGCGCTGCCGGACGCGAGGCGCACCCGGTGGCGTTCGGCGGTGACGAGGCTGGGCGCGGGTTCGTCGGTGAGGGGCCCGTTCTCCAGCCCGGCGTACGGGAGTCCCTCCTCCCCGGCGGTGACGACGAGATGGTGCAGCCGGGGGTCGGCGGCAAGGGCGCGGGCGCGTTCCAGTTCGGGTTCGAGGCCGGGTTCGGTGAGGTCGTTGAAGGTGACGGCGAGGAGGCGTTCGCCCGCTCCGGTGGCGCCGGTGCCCGCCAGGGTGCCGGGGCGGCCGGGGAGCCCGGCGGCGAGCAGCGCCAGGGTCGCCGACGCGCTGCCGCCGGAGAGGTCCGCGCCGATCCCGGGGACGGGCGCGCCGCGCCGGGCGCGCCGGTCCGCGGGGCCCATGCCGGGGACGGGACCGGGGTCCGGCGGAGTGGCATGCGGGGCGTGGCGGGGGGCGGTGAGCCGGGCGCGTACGGCGTCGACGAGGGCGTCGCGGACTCCGTCGACGGCCTGGTCGGCGGCCATCTGGGGGCCGGAGACGGCGAGGGAGGCGACGGGTTCGTAGCCGGTGATCTCGCGGGAGCCCTCCCGGAGGATCAGCGCATGGCCCGGCGGGATGCGCTTGACGCCGTCGTACGGGGTGGCGTCGCGCAGGGCCTCCGGGGTCTCGGGGCAGGCCAGCAGGGCGGCGAGATAGCCGATGTCGAGCTGGGCCTCGATGAGGTCGGCGAGGGGGAGGGCGGCGGTGGCGTACGCGGTGCCGTTGGCCCACGGGGTGTGGAAGACCGGCCGGGCGCCCGCGAGATCGCCGATGACGGTGATCCGGCGGCCCGACTGGACCACGACGGTGTAGGAGCCGGGCCAGGTCGTGAGGTGGCGCAGGGCGCCGCCGCGGGCGGAGAGCAGTCCGGTGCGGAGTTCGGCGTCGGACGCGGCGCAGCAGCCGAGGACGGCCATCCTGGTGAACTCGTCCGCGGTGATCACCCGGACCTCGTCGGGGCGCCAGTCGCCGACGGCCCAGAGGGGATCGGGATCGCCCCACAGGAGTTGGGAGCCGACGGGGTGGACCGTGCGTCCGTCGTCGGCGGCGCCGACGGCTCCGGCCGTACCGAAGTTCGCGGCGATACTGCTCCAGCCCACCAACCACCGCATCGCCGTCTTCGCCTCCACAGGCTGTGGACAACCGGGCCGGGGCCCGGGCCGTTCGGGAACATGCTGCCACGAAGGAGACGCGGCGGACGGGCCCCGGGTCGCACGAGCAAAAAGTGAAAGAGCCGCCCGGGGGCCTGATATGGCGGGGCGTCATGGCCCGTCCGCAAGGCCGCGTCAGCCGCATAAAGGGTGAAAGTCCACGAGAAGGACAGTCGACATTCAGCCATTCTCATGACATCGGTGGAAGCGGCGGGCGGGCACGGAGAGCTTCCGGACCGGTGGCTGTCAGTCCGCTTTTCCCGGCTCCCCCGCCGGGTTTTTCCGCGGGCCGTCGCCCCCGGCGGCCCGTCCCGGACCCGTCCGGCACCCGTCCGGGCTCCTCCCCGGTCCCCGCGCGGGTCCCTCCGCCGACCCTCCGCCGGCCCTCCCGCCGGTCTCTCTCCATGCTCTCCCCGGGGCCTCCTCCCGGCTGCCGCTCCGGGGCTTTCGCCGGGCCCTTCGCCGGGCCCTTCGCCGGGTGTCCGCCGGGTATCCGCCGGGCCGGGCCCGGGATACCCGAGGGCGGGAGGCCGGTGCGGAGGGGGAGGCTCCGGGTCCGGTGCGGGGCGCGCAGGGCAGGGGCGCAGGGCGGTGCGGACAGGGGCCGGCCCGTGGTGCGGTTCGTGGTGCTGCCCGTGGCCCGGGGGCCGCGAACGGCGGTGTCGGCAGCGGCGGTACGGGGCGCGGGGCCGGTGCGGTGACCGGGGCAATCCGTGGTCCGCGCGGTGGAACCGGAGCGTCCGCGCCGGAACCGGAACCTCCGGCGCGGGCAGGCGGGCAGGCGGGCAGGCACGGGGCTGCGGGTCGCGGAGCTGCGGGTCACGGGTCACGGAGCCGCCGGGGAGCGGGACGGTTCGGGGACCGGCCGCGTCCGCAGGCGTACGGCGCGCGGCCGCCACCGGGCCCGACCCCTGCGGCCGGCCCCCCGTAACACCCGTCGCTACGGGCGGCCGGGCGGAAGCGGGCCCGGATACGACAGTCCGGGAGGCGCCACACGCCTCCCGGACCGTCCGCCGCCCGCGGGGATTGAAGGCGGCGGTGTCCCCCAGCCCGCTGGTTCCACTACGCAGCGGGCCGACCCACGCGGTTCTCATGGAAAACCTCGGGGGAACCCCCGGCCAGAGCGCACGGGCGGGCGCACGGCCACACGCCCGGAGCACGCCGGAAGGCCCTGCGCCCCGGCGCGGACCACCCGCCCCGCCACCCCGGCAACGGGGAGCACAACGGGGGTACGTGCCCCTCGGCCTCCCCGGTGCACGCCCGGGGGCGGGCGGGCCGGGGCCTCGCGCGGGGCGCGTTCCGGACGCGCCCGGAGGGCGCTCCGGGGAGCGTGCCGGGGTGGTGCGGGGGACGGGCCCGGATATGCGCCGCGGAGTGACCGGAGGCTCCGTGACCGCTGCCGGGAAGCGGCGGGTCCGCGGGCCGTCCGGCGATTCGGGCGCGGGCCGCCGGTACTCCCGGACCGGTCCGGAAACCGGCCCGGCGACGGGACCGCCGGGGAACCGTACGGACCGCGCCCCGCCGGGTGCGGACAGTGGTCCGGGCGCCGTCCAGGGATGGTTCGGCGGCACACGGCCGGGTTCCGGCTGCCGGGCCGGCCGACGGCGGCGGCGGGGACCCGTCGGCGGTGGCGCGTTCACAGTGCGTCCACAGCGCGCCCCGGCGGGGTTCGCTCGCACGCACAACAATCTCGCCATAGGGAACACCGCCCCTTAACGGTCGGGATCCGGCGAACTACGCTGGGTTTGCTGATGTTCTGAACTGATGGGCATATTCCGGAGGGCTCGGCCAGACGCTTTTGCAGCCGGGACCGCCACCCGGTGGCAGCCGGGCTTCCGGGGCGGCCCGTCGGGGCGGGACGTCGCTACGCATGCCGGACGCGAGGCAGCGTCACGGCGGCCGTCGGCGTGTCGAGGGGTGGGGCGCATGTCCAGGGAGCAACGCGGGCCGAACGAAAAGCTCGGCACCGTCCTCGCCCTCGCGGGAATCAGCAACGCCGGGCTGGCCCGCAGGGTCAACGACCTGGGCGCACAGCGCGGTCTGACCCTCCGGTACGACAAGACGTCGGTGGCGCGCTGGGTCTCCAAGGGCATGGTGCCGCAGGGGGCCGCACCCCATCTCATCGCCGCCGCGATCGGCTCCAAACTGGGCCGGCCGGTACCGCTGCACGAGATCGGGCTGGCCGACGCCGACCCCGCGCCGGAGGTCGGTCTCGCCTTCCCGCGCGATGTCCGCGAGGCGGTGAAGTCCGCCACCGACCTCTACCGGCTCGACCTGGCCGGACGGCGGGCCGGCAGCGGCGGGATCTGGCAGTCCCTGGCCGGTTCCTTCTCGGTCAGCGCCTATGCGACGCCCGCGTCCCGCTGGCTGATATCGCCCGCCGACCCTTCGGTGGAGCGCCCGGCACCGCCCTTCATGACCCGTGGAACGGCCGAAATCTGCGGTCCCGACGGAGCCGAAGCGGCCGACGGGCCCTTGGGGACGGACCGGAACGACGGAACAACCGGGGCCCGGGAGGCCGGAGGAACCCGGGGTGCCGGTGGTGCGGACGGGGGAAGGGGAAGCGGCGGGGGCGAAGGGGCCTCCGGGAGCGGTGGTCGTACGACGGCGCGTACGCCCGCGCACTCCGTCCCGCCCGGCGCGAGCGGCGCGAGCGGCGCCTCGGGCGGCGCACTCCCCGCAGGCGGCTCCACCAACGGCTCCGGTACCGGTCCCACCAACGGCTCCAGTACCGGCTCCGGTACCGGTCCCGCCAACGGCTCCGCTCCCGGAACCGGAACCGGAACGGGTCCCGGTGCAAGTCCCGGCGCGGTGTCCGGTGCGGGGCCCGACCCCGGTACCGCCGCCGGACCGCCCGCCCCGCCGGGACATCCGGCCGACGACCCCCGCGTGGGCCACAGCGATGTGGCCAAACTCCGCGAGGCCGCGGAGGACGCCCGCCGCTGGGACTCCAAATACGGCGGCGGGGACTGGCGTTCGTCGATGGTCCCCGAATGCCTGCGGGTCGACGCCGCGCCCCTGCTGCTCGGCTCCTACTCGGACGAGGTGGGCCGCGCCCTGTTCGGCGCCACCGCCGAGCTGACCAGACTGGCCGGGTGGATGGCCTTCGACACGGGTCAGCAGGAAGCCGCCCAGCGGTACTACATCCAGGCGCTGCGCCTCGCCCGCGCGGCCGCCGACGTACCGCTCGGCGGATATGTGCTGGCATCGATGTCGCTTCAGTCCATCTACCGGGGCTTCGCCGACGAGGGCGTCGACCTGGCGCAGGCGGCGCTGGAGCGCAACCGGGGGCTCGCGACGGCGCGCACGATGAGCTTCTTCCGCCTGGTGGAGGCGCGGGCGCACGCCAAGGCGAACGACGCGGCGGCCGCGGGCGCGGCGCTGAAGGCGGCCGAGGGCTGGCTGGAGCGGTCGCGCGACGGCGACCCCGATCCGTCCTGGCTGGGTTTCTATACGTATGACCGGTTCGCCGCGGACGCGGCCGAGTGCTACCGGGATCTGAAGCTGCCCCGGCAGGTCCGGCGGTTCACCGAGAAGGCGCTGTCCCAGCCGACGGACGAGTTCGTCCGCTCGCACGGGCTACGGCTGGTGGTGGGCGCCTTCGCCGAGCTGGAGTCGGGCAATCTGGACGCGGCGTGCGCCGCGGGGACCCGGGCGGTCGAGGTCGCGGGCCGGATCTCGTCCGTACGGACCACGGAGTACGTACGGGACCTGCTGCACAAACTGGAGCCGTACGGGGACGAGCCCCGGGTCGCCGAGCTGCGGGAACGGGCCCGGCCGCTGCTGATGGCCCCGGCCTGATCCGGAGCGGACGGCCCGGCCGGAGCCGGGCGGCCGTGGACGGCATTGTCAGTGGCGGGGTGCAGTATTTCGGACGGGCGGGGAGCACGGCACCGGGAGTTCCGGGCGGGCGGCGGGAGGCGGAGCGATGACGAGGACGGGGCGCGGGGGCGCCGCGGGCCGGTTCGACTGCGATGTGCTGGTGATCGGCGGTGGGATCGTCGGTCTGTCGACGGCCCATGCCCTCACCCGGGCGGCCCCCGGGACCCGGGTGACCGTGCTGGAGAAGGAGCCGGCCACCGCCCGCCATCAGACCGGCCGCAACAGCGGCGTGATCCACAGCGGGATCTACTACCGCCCCGGCTCCCTCAAGGCGCGGTACGCCGTCGAAGGCGCGGCCGAGATGGTGAAGTTCTGCGCCGAGCACGGAGTGCCGCACCGGGTGACGGGCAAGCTGATCGTCGCCACCCGGCGCGACGAGCTGCCCCGGCTGCACGCCCTGGTCCAGCGCGGCCGGGAGAACGGGATCCCGGTGCGCGAGCTGGGGCCCGCGCAGATCTCCGAGTACGAGCCGGAGGTGCGCGGCCTGGCCGCGATCCATGTCGGTACGACCGGGGTCTGCGACTACGGCGCGGTGTCGGAGCGGCTCGCGGACCAGGCCGAAGCGGCCGGTGCGGAGGTGCGCTGCGGCGAGGAGGTCGTCGTGGTGGACCGCCGCCCCTGGGGTGTCGCCGTGCGCACGGCCGCCGGGACGGTACTGCGGGCCCGTGCCCTGGTGAACTGCGCCGGGCTGCAGTGCGACCGGGTCGCCCGGCTGACCGGTGACGACCCGGAGATGCGGATCGTCCCCTTCCGGGGGGAGTACTACGAACTCACGGACCCGGACCTGGTCAGGGGCCTGGTCTATCCGGTGCCCGACCCGGCGTTCCCGTTCCTCGGGGTCCATCTCACCCGCGGCCTCGACGGCGGCGTCCATGTCGGGCCGAACGCGGTCCCGGCCCTGGCCCGCGAGGGATACGACTGGGGCGTGATCCGCCCCGCCGAGCTGGCGGCCACCCTGAGCTGGCCCGGCTCCTGGCACATCGCCCGCCGCCACTGGCGCTACGGCGCGGGCGAGCTGCGCCGCTCCCTGTCCAAGGCGGCCTTCGCCCAGGAGGTCCGGCGGCTGGTCCCCGCGGTCACGGAGGAGGTGCTGCGGCGTACGGACGCGGGGGTGCGCGCCCAGGCCGTGCTCCGGGACGGCACCCTCGTGGACGACTTCCTGATCCGCGAGACCCACCGCGTCGTCCATGTACTGAACGCCCCCTCCCCCGCGGCGACGGCCTCCCTCCCGATCGGCCGCGAGGTGGCCCGCCGGGCACTGGCGATGCTCTGACCCGGGGCGGGCCGGGCTCCCGGCAGGCCCGGGGCGGTCCGGGCCCGCCGCGCCGGGCTCCGGCGGATCGGAGGCGGCGCGGGCCTGCCGGGCCGAGCCGGGTCCCGGGGGATCGCGGCCGGCGCGGGGGATGACGTACGCCCGTAGAATTGACCCCACTGTGTCGACATCGCACCCCCACACCCCCGAATCCCCCGCGCCCGGCTCCGAGCCCGCTTCCGGCGCCGCGTCCGGCTCCGGCCCGGGCACCGCTGCCGAGCCCGCTGCCGCCGGCGGCCCCGCTGCCGGTTCCGGGCCCGCCTCCGCCGTCGGCGCCGGTTCCCCGGCGGCGGGCGCCGCGCCTTCCGGGCGCGGGCAGCGTGAGCCGAGGTTCCCCGGCGGGCCCGCCGCCGACCCCGCGGGCTCGCACCACGAGCGCCGGATCCGGAGCTTCCAGCCCCGGCGCAGCCGGGTCACCACCAGCCAGGGCGACGCACTCCAGCGGCTCTGGCCGCTGTGGGGCCTCGACATCGACGGGCGGGACCGGCTCGACCTCGCCGGGATGTTCGGCGGACTGCCCGTCGTCCTGGAGATCGGCTTCGGCATGGGCGAGGCCACCGCGCAGATGGCGGCCGCCGACCCGGGCACCGGGATTCTCGCGGTCGACGTCCACACCCCTGGTCAGGGGAATCTGCTCGGCCTCGCCGAGCGGAACGGGCTGACGAACGTCCGGGTGGCCAACGGCGACGCGATCATCCTGCTGCGGGAGCAGCTCGCGCCCGGGGCCCTCGACGGGATGCGGGTGTACTTCCCGGATCCGTGGCCGAAGAAGCGGCACCACAAGCGGCGGCTGATCCAGCCCGAGTTCCTGACGCTGGCCGCCGGGGTCCTGAAGCCCGGCGCGGTGCTGCACTGCGCGACGGACTGGGAGCCGTACGCGGACGAGATGCTGGAGGTGCTGACCGCGCACCCCGACTTCGAGAACACGGCCGGCGACGGCGGCTTCGCCCCCCGGCCCGACTTCCGGCCCCGCACCCGCTTCGAGGGCCAGGGCCTGGACAAGGGCCACGTCGTACGCGATCTCCTGTTCCGCCGGGTGTGACCGGGATCCGGACCTCGCAGGCCGCGCGGGCCGGATCGTACGGTCCGGCTTGCGCGGTCCGGGGCGGCGGGCCCGTACCGGCCGGGCACCGGCCTGGTACCGCGTCAACGCGCCAGAACGCCGTATCCCCGTCGCGGGTTGTCGGTGCGGGTCGTTAATGTCGACAGGTGTCCGAGCCGTCGCCCCCGCAGTCCGACCCCAGTCCGCCGCCGCCCCACCCGGCCCCGGCGTCCCCCGAACCCCCGCCGCATGCCGCAAATCCGGATGAACCGGGACGACCGGCCGGTGCCGGTGAGTCCGGGGCCCGTACGACGCCACCGGAGCCCCGCACCGCGCCGCCGGAGCCCGCGACCGCGGCACCGGCGCCCCCTGCCTTCACCGGAACCCAGCCCGGATCCGCCGCACCCGCCACCGCACCGCCCGGAACGGAAACGGGAACCGGAACGGGAGCCCACCCCGCACCCGTCGTTCGCGGCGCCCCCGCGGGCAGACCCGGCGGGCAGCCCGGTCCCGCCGTGCCCGCCTATGCCGCCGAGCCGGTGTTCGACGCGCTGCCCGAGCGGTCCCGCTGGCGCTACAAGCCCCGGGCCGCCCGGATCTGGCGGAGCAAGGCGATCCGGGCCGGGGTCCTGGTCATCCTGATGGCGCTCTGCGCCCTGGTCATCCTGGCGATGGTCCGCGACCAGACCGGCACCGCCGGTTTCCTCGTCGGTCTCGGTCTCGCGACCCTCCCGGTGCCCCTGCTGCTCGCCGCCTTCCGCTGGCTGGACCGGGTCGAGCCGGGCCCCTGGGGCAATCTGGCCTTCGCCTTCGCCTGGGGTGCCTTCGCCGCCGCGCTGATCTCGATCACGGCGAACACCTTCGCCATCCAGTGGATCGCCAACACCACCGCGGATCCCACCGGCGCCGACAACCTCGGCGCGACGGTGGTCGCGCCGGTCGTCGAGGAGACCGCGAAGGGCGCCGCGATCTTCCTGATCTTCTTCTTCCGCCGCCGGCACTTCACGGGCCTGGTCGACGGCATCGTCGTCGCCGGGTTCACCGCCACCGGCTTCGCCTTCACCGAGAACATCCTCTATCTCGGGACGGCCTTCGACGAGGACCGGGCGGCGGGCGAGTCCGGCCTGGTCTCGGTCACGGCAACCTTCTTCGTACGGATCGTGATGTCGCCGTTCGCGCATCCGCTGTTCACCGTGCTCACCGGGATCGGCCTGGGCCTCGCCGCGTCGGCCGCCCGCCGCCACCGGTTCCGGCGGTTCGCCCTCCCGGCGGTGGGGCTGCTGCTGTCGATGGGGATGCACGCCCTGTGGAACGGCTCGGCGTCCTATCTCGGCCCGCTCGGTTTCTACCTGGTCTACGGGATGTTCATGGTCCCGGTCTTCGCCCTGCTCACCTGGCTGACGATCTGGTCCCGGCAGCGCGAGCTGCGGACCATCTCCGCGGCCCTGCCGCCGTATGCCGCCGCGGGCTGGCTGGCGCCCGCCGAACCGGCGGCGCTGGCATCGATGCGGGCCCGGGCCGACGCCCGGGCGGTCGCCCGGCGCACCCACGGCCCGGCCGCGGCCCACGCGGTCGCGGAGTACGTCCGGTTCGCCACCACGCTGGCCTTCCTGCGCGACCGGGCACAGCGCGGCGCGGCTGATCCCGACTTCACGGCGCGGGAGCAGGAGCTGCTGCACCATATGTGGCTGCGGAAGGCGGTGGCCGGTCCGGCGCTGACCTATGCGGCCCGGGCGACCGGGGTGGTGTTCGCGCCGCCGCCGTACCGGGACTACGAGGGCTACAACCCGTACCGCGTCTGACGAAGCGTCCGGCCGCCGGGGCATGCTCCGGGGCGTCCCCGGAGAACCACCGCCGGACGCGGCAAGGACGGCGCGCCGTCGTCCGGCGGCACAAAAAGAACCGGCAGCTCTGACGTCGGGGGGTTGGTGCGTCAGAGCTGCCGGTGGTCATGGAGGCCCCGGGCAGCGGGGCTCGGGGTCGCGCATACGAGCCGTACAAGCCGTACTGGTCGTACGGGCTCATACAGGTCGTACAGGGTTGCACAGGGTTGTACAGGTCACGCGGGAGGCCGCGGCCCGCCGGGCCGTGGCGCGTCCGGGCCGTGGGCGCCGGTCGTGCCGGTGGGGCGGATCAGACCGGGATGCCCTTGCTGCGCAGCCAGGCCGCGGGGTCGATCGTCGTACCACCCGGCGTCTTGACCTCCAGGTGGAGGTGGTCGCCGGTGACATTGCCGGTGCCGCCGACCCGGCCGATCTGGTCACCCGCGACGACCTTCTGGCCGACGTTGGCTTCGATCTTCGAGAGGTGCGCGTACATCACCTCGGTGCCGTCGTTCAGCTCCAGGATGATCTGGTAGCCGTACGAGCCCGCGTAGCCCGCGGACTTGACCGTGCCGGCGCCGACGGCCTTGACCGGGGTGCCCGCCGCGGCGGCGAAGTCCAGGCCGGTGTGCTGGCCGGAGGACCAGAGCCCGCCGGACTGGCCGAACTGCGAGGTGATGCGGTAGTTCGAGGTGGGGTTCGCGTAGTTCTTCGCCAGCTTGGCGAGCCGGTCGGCCTCGGCCTTCTTCTTGGCCTCGGCGGCGGCCTTCTTCTTCGCCGCGTCGGCCTTCTTCTTGGCGTCGGCGACGGCCTTCTTCGCCTCGGCGGCGGCCGCTTCGGCCGCGGCCTTCTCGGCGGCGGCCCAGCGCTCGGCCTCGGCCTGCGCCTGCTGCTGCTCGGCCTGCTGGAGGATCCGGGAGCGCAGCGCCTCACCGGCGGCGTCGTCGGTCTCCGACTGGGCCCCGACCTCGGCGACGGTGTCGCCCATGGTGGCCAGGCCGGCGTTCTGCACGCCTTCCTCGCCGCCGAGCCCGTCGGGGAGGGAGATGGTGATGGGGGCCTTGTCCTGCGCGGTGGCGATACCGCCGGCACCGACCGCGGCGATCACTCCGACGCCGAGGACCGTGGAGCTGCGGGCAAAGGCCCGGCGCTGCTGCCGCAGAACGCGGTGACGGCCGCGCGAAGACGGAAGGATCGTTTCGTCGCTGGGGTTCCACTCGCCGGTGGAACGCTCCGCGCCACCGTCCTCACGGAAGCGGGTGCTTGCGTACCCGGGACCGGCAGGGGCTTGCGGGGCAGGACTGTTGGACGCCACTGAGGCGTACTCCTTTCCTTCCTTCTCGCCTACCGGGTTAGCTGACGGGTTCGGAGCAGGAAGGTCTCCTACGGGCGTCTCCGCAGGCTGCGGAGGCATCCGATTCACCCCAAGAAGTGGTTCCCCGGTTCCCTTGCGGGATTCGGCGCATCAGCACGGAGCCACCCTGACGGCGACTGGGACGACCGCGCTGCGTTATCGAACGTTAATAGACACCGGGAATGTTTTCCAAGCTGTTCCTGATGATCGTTAAACCGAGGGGGTGGATCAACCGGGACAGAAGCCTTGCAAAACGGGCGAGTTGCCCGCCCTGAGGGCCCTTCAAACCCCGTTCCGGACCCCATGCGAGGCTGACGGTTCGTCAAATGTTATCTGCTGAGCGATCGTTCGATCACTCTGCGTGCAGAAAACGGCGGTGCAATGGCACATAGCCCGAAGCACTTGGCGAATCGTTGGTCAACTCTTTATCCGGCGGGCCGGAGCGGCGGTTGTTCCGGCGGCGGGTCCACCGCTCCGGGCCCGCCCGGCGGAGTCCCGGCCCCACCGGTCCCGGTCCCGCCGGTTCCGGTCCCGCCGGTTCCGGCCCCCGTCCCACCGGTTCCGGTCTCGGTCCCGCCCGGCGGGGTCCCCGCCCCGTCCGGCCGGAGTACGGACTCGCCCGGCCGGAGCACGGTCTCGCCCGGCCGGGTCACCGCGAGGAGCGCCATATCGTCCGTCGAGCCGCCGCCCGTATGCCGCCGTACGTCGTCGACAAGGGCGTCCAGCAGCTGCCCCGGCCCCGGGAAGGCCCGTCCGCCGAGCCGCTCCCGCGGGTCGTAGAACACCCCGGCGGTGTCCCGCGCCTCCGAGAGTCCGTCCGTGTAGAGCAGCAGGGTCGACCCGTCGGGCATCGCGTGCGATTCGGTATGCCCCTGCCAGTCGCCCAGCTCCCGCATGCCCAGCGGCAGCGCCGCCTCGTCCGGCGGCAGCAGCCGCAGCCGGCCGTCCGCGTGCAGCAGCAGCGGCTCGGGGTGCCCGCGGTTCAGCAGGAGTACGGCCCCGAGCCCGTGCGGGATCTCCGCGAACACCGCGGTGGCGAAGCCCTCGAAGCTGTCCGTCTCGTCCTCGCCGCGCCGCTGCGCCTCCCGGACGAGCGCCTGCTCCAGCCGGCCGGCGACACCTTCCAGGGTCGGTTCCCGCTCGGCCGCCTCCCGGAAGGCGCCGATCAGGACGGCCACGGCCGCCACCGCGCCCAGCCCCTTCCCCCGGACGTCCCCGACCACCAGCCGCACCCCGTGCGGGGTGTCCTGGACGGCGAAGAGGTCACCGCCGATGAAGGCGTCGGCGAGGGCCGCCTCGTACCGGGCGGCGATCCGCAGCCCGCCGATCTCCTCGGAGGGCGTGGGCAGCACGGCCCGCTGCGCGGTCTCGGCGATCACCCTCGCCGAGGCCAGTCTCTCGTTGCCCCGGGCGATGACCCGGTTGATGAAAAGCGCCAGGGCGGAGACCGTGACGACGGTACTCAGCTCGGTGTACGCCTGGGTCTGGCCGATGGAGCGGTTGTAGATGTCCAGCCCCAGCTCGGTCAGTACGGCGAAGGCGCCGGTCGCCAGGGTGAGGGCCCAGGAGAAGAACGGCGCGGCGATCAGCGGGGCGGCCGTGAACATCGGCACGGCGGTGAACTTCGCCGGGGTCGTCAGGTCGTAGACCACACCGGCGACGATCATCAGGAACGGCAGCATCCGGGCGATGCGGCGGGCACCGCCGTATCCGTTCCGCTGTTCCAGGTCCGCCACGGGCGCTCTCCTCCCCTCTCAGCCTCACGGCCGCCGGTGCGGGGGGCGAGCCGCACTGAGCCGGTCGGGCGACGGTCTTCCCGGGCCTTCCAGCATACGAGCGGGGTACGACAACGGCCCGGTGCTCTCATCGAGAGCACCGGGCCGTGTCTTCAGTAGCGGGGACAGGATTTGAACCTGCGACCTCTGGGTTATGAGCCCAGCGAGCTACCGAGCTGCTCCACCCCGCGTCGGTGAACACAACCTTACGCCATCCGGAGCACTGCTGCTGACCATTTCCCCTCCGGGGCGGTTTCGGGGGTGCTCGGGCCCGGCGGCGCGAGGCCCGCCGGGGGGCTCCGGGCTGGACCTGCGCCATCTCGGCGTACCGCTCCAGCGTGGCGTCGTTGTCGACCCGGCCGTCGGCGTCCAGCACACCGCAGTGGCCGTGGTCGGTGT
>NZ_JBSFNQ010000087.1:0-30087 GCF_053981115.1 Streptomyces sp. NPDC003691
GTGAACGGGGTGGCGAAGACGTACGCCATGACCGGCTGGCGGGTGGGGTGGATCGTCGGCCCCAAGGACGTGATGGTTCAGGAGGCGCAGACGGTGTTCCGCGCGGGCAGGGTGCCCTTCAGCAGATAGTCGTTGACGGTCCGGTTGACGCAATCGTTGGGGTAGTAGAGGTGGAGCGCGTGGGCCCGGGCGGGCACCGTCACCAGCTTCGAGCCGCGCATCGCCCGGTGGAGCTGGAGCCCCGACTCGTAGGTGGTGCGGGTGTCCCCGGTCGCCTGGATCTGGAGGGCCGGCACCTTGTTGTCGATTTTCGTCGGCCGCTCGCGCGGCTGCTCCTTCCAGAAGGCGCAGGGCAGCGGCGCGTTCATCATGGGGCCGAAGACGGGCTGGGACTTCCGGGACCGCTCGACGGCCTTCCAGTAGTACCCGGGGTCGCGCGGCACGACCGCGTCGGCGCAGATGACCGCGAGCTGGGCGGCGTAGTCGGCCGCCCGTCCCGACCCCCGGGCGTCGAAGATCATGTCCAGGAAGAGCTTCAGGGTGTCGGGGACGGTGACCGGCTTTCCGGCGGCGGCGTCCAGCAGGACGCGCAGCGTACGGGCGGCCTCGGCGTCGGCGATGTCGTCGGTGAGGACGCCGAAGAGGACGAACGGCAGTTCGTGCCGGGTGACTCGGTGTCCGTCGATCCGGATGGGCCGGTCGCCGGCGCGCCGGATCAGCTCCTCGACGGTGGCGCGCACCGCGGCGGCCGTGGTGCCGAGCCGGTACTCCCGGTGGCGGGGCGCCGCCCAGCGGGCGAAGTCGTCGAGCGCCTTCTCGTTGGCGGGCCCCATCTTCCGGACCATCTCGATGCTGTGGTAGTCGGCGGGTCCGGCCGCGCTGTCCAGGACCAGGCGGTCGATGTTCCGGGGGAACATCTGGGCGTAGACCGCGCCCAGGACCGTTCCGTAGGACTGGCCGAACCAGGAGGTCTTCCGCTCGCCCAGCGCACTGCGGACGATGTCCACGTCGCGGGCGATATTGCGGGTCGAGAGATGGGGCAGCACGCCGGGGTACTTCTCCGCGCACGTGCGGGCGTCCTCGCGGGCGAGCCGTACGGACTCGTCGAATCCGGCCCGGCCGGGCCCGGGCGCGTACAGCCAGGTCCCGCGGTTCAGCCCGCAGTCCACGGGGGTGCTCTCGCCGAGCCCCCGGGTGTCCATTCCGATCACGTCGTACGCCGCGGCCACCTCGGGCGTCATCTTCGCCCTGATCTGTGCGGGCAGGGACAGCCCCCGCCCGCCGGGCCCGCCGGGGTTGCTCTGGATGATGCCGCGCCGCTTCGCCGGATCCGACGCCTCGATGCGCGAGATCGCGACCTCGATGGTGCGGCCCTCCGGCTCGGCGTAGTCGAGCGGAACGGTGATGCGGGCGCACTCGGTGCCGCTCGCGGCGAGCGAGGTGTCGGCGCACTCCGTCCACTTGACGGCCTGATTCCGGAACCGGTCGAGAGGGTCCTCTCCGGAGGAGGGGGAGGCGACCGCGGTGTGCCCCGCGGTCGTCATGACCGTGGCGAGGGTGAGGGCCAGAGCGGTTGCTGACGTGAGCTTCTTCATGGTCCCCACGCTAGGAGCGCGGGGCGCCGCCGGCCACGGGGCGCGTACCACTCTTCCCCCGGTACCTGGCTACACCACGGGGTCCGCGGAGCGCCCCGCCGGGCACCGGCCCCTGCTGGCCGGATCCCACGGGAGAGGGGCACTTTTGCCACTGCCCGGGCCCGGCGGACCGCCGTAGCTTTGCGGCATCAGGCTTCCCGGTACCCACAAGGACAAGGAGCGGTGCGGCATGCTGGCGCAGGTTGTTCTCTTCGACGGATTCGACCCCCTGGACGCCCTGGGGCCCTATGAGGTGCTCTTCGCGGGCGGGTTGCTGACCAACGGCGACCTCACGGTGGAGACCGTCACGGCGGAGGGCCCCCGGGACGTTCCCAGCGGTACGCCTCCGCTGACGGTGCGCGCGTCCGGGCTGCTCTCGCCGGAGCGGGCGGATCTGATCGTGGTGCCGGGCGCGGCGGGGCGGATCGACGCCCCCGACGATGCGGACATCGCGCAGCGGGCGGACAGCATCGCCCGCCATGTGGAGCGCGCCCTCGGCACCGGACTGCCCGCGCTGCTGAAGGAGGCCGTCGAACGGCCGGACACCACGGTGGCGACGGTCTGCGCCGGATCGCTGATGCTCGCCGTGTCCGGGCTGATCCGGGGACGCCACGCGACACTTCACCACACCTGGAACCGGGACGATCTGAAGCTGCTGGAAGCCGAGGGGGTCCGGGCGGTGGACGCACGGGTGGTCGACGACGGGGACCTGGTCACCGCTTCGGGCCTGGTCTCCGGCATCGACCTGGGCATCCATCTGCTGGAGCGGAGCTACGGGCCACGGGTGGCGCGGTCCGCGGAGAAGCTGCTGGGGCACGACCGCCAGGGCCTGGTCTGGCGGGCGGAGGGCATGGTGCCCGCCGTCATCTGACCGTGGCGGCGCCATCCGGCCGTACCGGCGGGACGGCGGTGCCATCCGGCCGTACCGCCGCCGTCCCGCGTACCGGACGGCCCGGCGCACCAGGGGTCACCGGGCGGGCTCCGCCGCCCGCCCGCGAACCCACCGACCGCACGCGAATGCACCCGCCCGCCGGAGCCGCGGTACGGCTCCGGCCGGCGGCATCCCGATGGACCGGGCCGCGCACGGCGCCGCCCCGCCGACCGGAGTACCTCCTGTGACCAAGTTCTTCCTCTCCCTCCATGTCCTGGCCGCCATCCTGGCGGTCGGCCCGGTGACCATTGCGGCGAGCATGTTCCCGAAGGTGCTGCGCGAGGCGCGGGCCGCCCCCGGCACACCGGCTCCCCTGGCGACGCTGCGGACCCTGCACCGGATCTGCCGGGTGTACGCGGCCGTGGGTATCGCGGTGCCGGTCTTCGGATTCGCCACCGGGCAGAGCCTCGGCGTGCTGGGCAGCGCCTGGCTGATCATCTCCATGGTGCTCACCGCCTGCGCGGCGGCCGTCCTCGTCGTCCTCCTCCTCCCGCAGCAGGAGGACGCGCTGGAAGCGGTCGGCGCCGCGACGCCGGGCACCGAGGGCACCGCCGCGGGCGACCCCCGCGCCGGTGCCCGGCTGGCGATGCTCACGGGTGTCTTCAATCTGCTCTGGGCCACCGTCACCGTGCTGATGATCGTCAGGCCCGGATCGACCACAGGGGGCTGAAGGCACCCCTCCCGGTGGCCGTAACAGTCCTGTCCGCTAGGTTCCGGCCATGACTGTTGTGGCGATCCTGGCACTCGACGGCGTCGTTCCGTTCGAGCTGTCCGTACCCGGGCAGATCTTCGGCACCGCCAACGAGGCGGCGGGCCGGGAGCATTACGAGATACGGGTCTGCGCGCCCGGCCGGAGAGCGGCCGGGGCCGCGGTGTTCGGCGGGCTCCGGATGAGCACGCCGTGGGGGCTGGACGGTCTCGGCGATGCCGACACCGTGATGATCCCGGGCCATGCCGACTTTCTGAAGCCGCCCTCCCCCGCCGTACTCGGAGCGCTCCGCGACGCGGCCGGGCGCGGGGCCCGGCTCGCATCCGTCTGTGTCGGCGCCTTCACCCTGGCCGCCACCGGTCTGCTCGACGGACACCGCGCCACCACCCACTGGCAGCACGCCGCCGAACTCGCCCGCCGTCACCCCGCCGTCGACGTCGACCGCGGCAGCCTCTACATCGACAACGGCTCGCTGATCACCTCGGCGGGTGTCGCCGCCGCTCTCGACCTCTGTCTCCACCTGGTCCGCCGCGACCTGGGCGCCGCGCTGGCCGCCACCACCGCCCGCCATACCGTTATGCCCCTCCAGCGCGACGGAGGCCAGAGCCAGTACATCGAGCACCCCGCTCCCGGCGGCCGGGACACGACCCTGCAGCCCACCCTGCACTGGCTGGAGTCCCGGCTCCACCACGATCTCACCCTGGAGGACATCGCGCGCCATGCCGCGATGAGCGTTCGCAGCCTGAACCGCCACTTCCGCGCCCAGACCGGAACCACTCCGCTGCAGTGGCTGCTGACGGCCCGCGTGCAACGCGCCCGGGAACTCCTGGAGACCACCGCGATTCCCGTGGAACGCATCGCGGACGAGACCGGCTTCGGCTCCCCGTCGACCTTCCGCCAGCACTTCACCCGCCGGACCGGGGTCTCCCCCCGGAGCTACCGCGCCGCGTTCGGCGCCGCCGCACCGGCGTCCGGCGTCTCCCGCCGGGCGGTGACGCCGCCGAAGGCCGCGGGCCTTCCCCCGGCCGGGCGGCCGGTGCCGGGCCCACGGCGGGCATCCCGCACCCCCGGCGCGGCAGCGGCCCGCTGAGGTACGGCCCGGCCGCGGGCGGCCCGGGACCACGGCAGCCGCCCCGAACACGGCCACCGGCCACCGGCCACCGGCCACCGGCCACCGGGTGGACCACGGCACGACGGCCGGTTTCGGTTCCGGTTCCGGTTCCGGTACTGATGTTGGCGAATCCGCCCCGGCGCGCGGCACGCCGGTGCCATGCTGAACGCGCTGATGCGGGCTCTGCGCCGCATCGGCCGTCGGGCATGTCCGGACCGTCGCGGGCCGCCCCGGGGCGCTGATCGGGCCGGGGCCGTACGGCCCGGATCCCGGTCACCGGCGCCCGCGGCGCGGCCCGTGGCGGCCGACCCGCCCCGCCACGGTTTCCGGGGGCCGGCCGGTCCCCGCCGTCGCGGGCGGATCAGAGAAGGGGAACACCGCCATCATGCATTCACGCTCCGCCTTACGACCGGTGCCGCGTGCCGTGATACGCCGGCCGCTGACGGCGCTGCTGGCCACCGGCGCACTGCTCTGCTCGGGATTCGTGGCCGCGGCCGCCCCGTCCGCCGCCGCTCCGTCCGCCGCCCCGGCGCTCGCGGCCGCCCCGGTGGCGTACATCGCCAACAGCGAGTCGGACAATGTGTCGGTCGTGGACACCTCCACCGACACGGTGACCGCGACCGTCGCCGTGGGCGACAGGCCCTCGGGAGTGGCGGTGACCCCGGACGGCGGGCGGGCCTACGTCACCAACCGCGGCGCCGGTACGGTGTCGGTGATCGACACCTCGACCAACACGGTCACGGCCACCGTCCCCGTCGGCGACGGCCCGTTCGGCGTGACCGTGACCCCCGACGGCGGCAGTGTCTACGTCGCCAACTTCCTGTCGGCATCGGTGTCGGTGATCGACACCTCCACGAACGCCGTCACCACCACCGTTCCCGTCGGCGCGCTGCCGAACAGCGCGGCGGCGGCCCCGGGCGGGGGCCGTGTCTATGTCAGCAGCGGCGCCGGGGTCTCGGTCATCGACACGTCCACCAACGCCGTCACCGCCACCGTCGCCGTGTCCAGACCCAACGGCCTCGCGGTGAGCCCCGACGGCGCCAGGCTCTACGCCAGTTCGCAGAACGCGGGCGTGGTCACCGTGATCGATACCTCGGCCAACACGGTGACCACCACCGTCCCGGTCGGGAACACGCCCTTCGGCGCCGCGGTGTCCCCCGACGGATCCCGGGTCTACGCGACCAATATCGGCGGCAACAGCACCTCCGTGATCGACACTTCGACGAACACCGTCACCGCGACCGTCGGGGTCGGCTCCACCCCGATCGGCGCCGCGGTGACCCCCGACGGCGCCGAACTGTACGTCGCCAACAGCCAGAGCGGCACCGCGTCGGTCATCGACACGGCCACCAACACGGTGACGGCCACCGTCACCGTCGGGAGCGGCCCCTACGCCGTCGCGTTCACCCCGGCCGCCGCGGCCGCCGCGGACATCGACGTCGATGTCACCGCCCGGCCGAGCCTGGGCATCCTGGTCCCCTATCTCACCTACACACTGACCGTCCGTGACCTGGGACCGGACGCGGTGACCACGGCCACCGTCACCGCGGCCCTGCCGCCCGGTGCCACCGCGACCCATCTCTCACCCGGATGCACCACCACGACCGGCAGCGTCACCTGCGCCTACGGTGCCGTCCCGCCGGGAGCCGGTACGAGCAAGACCTTCCGCGTACCGCTGCATCTGCTGTCCCTCGGCTCGGTGAAGGTCACCGGCACCAGGACGGCGTCCGCGCCCACCGACTCCAACCCGGCGAACGACAGCGCCTCGGCGACCTGCACCGTCGTGTCCATCCTGCTGGCCACCTGCAACTGACCGGGCCCGGCCCCGGGGCGGTAACGCTCCGGGGTCAGTCGTCCAGCAGGCTGCGCCAGAAGCCCCGCCGCCGGCCGGTGTGCGGGGCGGGCGCGGGGCGCGGCGGGCGTTCGGCCGCCACCCGGACCTGGGAGAGGTCCGGGCACACCCGGCCGATGGCCTCGAAACGTTCGTCGGTGTGCACCAGGGTCAGACCGTGGTCCCGTGCGGTGAGCGCGGTCACGACGTCCATCAGGGAGGGCGGCTGTCCGACGCCGAGTGCGCGCAGCCGCTTCAGTACGTCGACGGCTTCGGGCTGCTTGTCGAAGTGCTTCATGGGGACCGAGCCGAAGGCCCGGTCGAGCGCCAGATGGAAGGGCTCGGGCCGCACGCCGGGGCGCAGCCCGTGGCGGAGTTCGGCGTGGGCCACGGGGCAGATGGTCACGAGTCCCGCGGCGACCCGCTCGGGCCAGGGCTCGCCGACCGTACCGAAGAACAGCCGCCAGACCAGCGAGGTATGGGCCAGATAGCGCGGGGCGGGCCGCTCGGCGGGGGTCACCGGCGCAGGTCCTCACGGTCGGCGAGGGCCCCGGAGTCCAGATAGTGACCCGCGTGCTCCCGGAGCCAGTTCAGCGCGTCCGCACGCTCGGCGGGGTCGGCGGACGGCAGGACGAGTTCCTTGCCCCCGCCTCTGGCCCGCTCGCCCGGGGAATCGTCACGCTGCCTCTGGATTCCGAACATGCCGGTCAACCACTCCCGTCGTAGCCCCTGCCGCGGTCTGCCGTCCCGGGCCCGCGGGCGGCCGTGGTCCCGGCCGACCCGGCGGACGGCACGGGCGGTACGGCCGGTCCTCGCCAGTAGATCATGAACGGGGCCGGACCGGGCGGGCGGGTCCGGCCGCTATCCCGCGGCTCGCGGCCCGCTCCCGGGTTCGCGCGTGGCGGCCCCGTCGTCGACGAGATGGACCAGGTTCGTACAAGCGCGGACCAGGGACTCCTCTTCCACCCGGTTGCCCGGGATACCGCGCAGCAGAAAACCGCTACCGAGGGCCAGCAAGGCGGTGGCGATCAGAGCGGCCTCGTCCCCGCCGACCCGGCGCGGTGCCGGGCCGTCCGCGACGGGGCGGCCGGTCAGGAGGGAGACCAGGGCGTCCCGTTGCAGGTGCTGCAACCGCAGGGACTCCCGGCGGAAGAACTCGTCGTCGAGGCAGAGCAGCACCAGCAGGACCTCCAGCCGGACTTCCTCGGCGAAGCCGTCGCCGGCTCCGGCGGCGACCCGGCGGGCGTACGTGCCGAGGAGCACGGGAAGGGAGGCATCGTTCTCCCCGAGCCGTTCGATGTCCGCGACCTGCTCGTGAACGCCTTCCTCGATGACCGCGAGGATCAGATCGCGCTTGCTGCCGAAGATGGAGTAGACGGCACCGGTGGTCAGGCCCGCGGCCGCGGCGATGGTGTCGACGGGGACGTTCGTGCCCTGCGTCGCGAGAAGGTGCCGGGCCGACGCCAGCAGCCCGCGACGGTTGTGCTCCCGCTGTTCGGCGCGAGTGCGGCGCATGAGGTTCCCCGCTGTCCGGACGTCGTACGGGGTGACCACCGGTTGGCACCCGCGCCGAGGCTACAGGCACCGGGCGGCGGTGAACGCCACGTCGATCTGTAGCGCCGTGAGGTCGCGCAGGGGGATGGCGGGGCCGGGGAAGTCCCGCTCCATCTGTGCGCACCGGCTGACGAACCATGTCCTCAGCCGCTTCGGCGTGCTCCGGGCACCGCCCCCGGGGCCCGCCACGAGCTGGAGCAGCATGCCGCCGGCCCGCAGGGGAAACGTGTAGGCCGTCCAGCGGAGGTCGGCCTGCTCCGCCACCGTCGCCTCCCGGTCGGCGGCCGGTTCCGCGGCCGCCCTGCGGTAGGCCCGGGCGACCCGCTCGGCGAACAGCAGGTTCTCGGCGACCGCGGCGGCGTAGGGATCATCCGCCGGGAAACGGTCGCTCGTCCGCCGGACAGCCTCCGCCAGGATCTCCGCATCGTGTTCGAGCCGGTCCGCCGCCCGGCCGAGCAGCCGGGCGTAGCGGTGGCCGCTGCCGCTGGTCTGTCCGAACCGGGGCGAGTACCACATGGGCGTCTCCGGCAGGACGCCCAGCGATCCGTGCCGTGCGGCGGCGTACTGGAAGCTGGACGCGCCGGGCACCAGCTGGTCGCCGGGGGCGGGGGTCCCGGGCACGCCCAGCAGGAAGGACCCCCTGCCGAGAGGAGTCGCCTCACCGTCGGCCGGGGCGCAGTGGAACGGAAAGCCGCGCTTCTCGATGGCCCGTTCGATCCCCGACACCAGTTCCGGCACATGCCGGTTCATCATGAAGTGAAAACCCGTGAAGTCGGAGCTGTGCAGGGTGTAGACGAGCTTCGGCTTCAGTTCGTCGATCACCGCCATCAGGTGTCGTGTCTCCGGGAGCGGGCCGTCGAATCCCCCTTCGACGGGAAACGTCCACTCCACCTGGTTCCGGAAGGCGGGGCGGTAGAACTTGCCGTAGTAGTTCCGGATGGTGTGCGGGCCGCCGTACCAGCCCTCTCCCCGTCGCATGGCGTCGGGGTCCATACAGGGAACGATGTGCCAGGTCGTGTCGAGCCCTTCGGCGAGTTCGGGACGGTGGGCCGCCAGGCGCGCAAGGTGGAGCGCGGTGAGGAATCCGGTGGGTTCGTTCGGATGGGGGCCGCCGAGTACCAGGGCGTTGTTCCGCCCCGTGCCGACGGAGATCATCAGAAGCTCCCGCCCTTCCCGTGACGTCCCCACGGTGCGCAGTTCGGTCCGCCGCGGATGGTCGCGCTCCACGGCCCGGATCCCGCGGTGCAGTTCACTCAGCGTCGGATAGCGGTGAATGTCCGGGATCAGGGCTTCCCGGTCCGGCCCGGCGGGGCGGGGACCTGGCGCCAGTCCTGTGACGGACGCGCCGGCCGCGGCCGCGCCCAGTGTTCCGGCGGCGCGGAGGAACGTGCGTCGGTGCGACTTCCGTCCGGGGCGGCCTGCGGCCCCGTCGGTGCCCGGCTTCTTGACCATGACCCACTCCCGTCGGAGACAGATTTGATAACGTCATTATTCAAATAATGACGTTATCGATGTCAAGAGGGAAGTCACTGGCCGCAGGGCTTCGGGAACGGCCCGCTCCCCTTCCCGGGACAGCTGGTACACCGCCGTCTGCCGCACGGCGCCCTGCCCGACTGGTACGGCCTGATCGCCCGCGCCGGATGGGGCGACCGTCCGGCGAGCGCGGAGGAGATCGGGGGCGGGCACCGGTACCGGCTCCGTCCCACGGCTCGGCGACCGCGCCTGGGAGGAGCCGTTCGTGGCGCCCCCGCCGCCCGGGACTTCGTCCGCTGCCGCCTGGACGCCCGGTCAGCCTGACCGGAAGCGACCTATGGACACGGGTCCCGTGATGGGACGGTGGGTCCGGTACGGGAATGCGGCTCCGCGTTCCCGCACCGGCGCGCCCCGAGGTCCGGTCCGGGTGATTTTCGCGGGCCCGACAAGATCGCCCGAACCGGGCCCGGCCGCGCCGTGCCCTTCGGCACGTGCCGCTCTCCACGTTCCATCGCTCCCTCCTTCCTGATGCTCCTCGTCACCACGGCTGGAGAAACCCCATGGCACCTGAGCGCACACATTCCCGCAGCGGAAAACCCGGGCGGTGGCGGCTGTTCGCCGCCGTGACGGGGCTGCTGGCCGGCACCGTCCTCACCGGCCCGGCGGCCGTGGCCCGCGACGCCGCCCCGGCCTCTTTCAGCACGGCACAGCTGGCCGCGGCGGACCGGGCCCTGGACGGCTCCGGGATCACCGGCATCGCCTGGGCGGTCGACCGCAAGGCCGGCGTCGTACGGGTGCTGGCGGACGACACCGTGACCGCGGCCCGGCTGGCGCAGCTCCGGCGGGTGACCGGACCTCACTCGGATGCCCTGCGGGTGGAACGCACTCCGGGCCGGCTGGACGCACGCGGCCCGTTCGGCGGGGACGGGTACCAGACCCTCGCCGGGCCGTGCACCTTCGGGTTCAACGTCCGTATCGGCAGCGGCTGGTACGTGATCATTGCCGGGCACTGCATCGACATCGGCCACTACATCTACGACCGGCGCGGCCCGTGGCCGCCGCCCGATCCGCCATGGGGTCAGGCCGTCCGCAAGGACTATCCCGGAAACGACTTCGGGATGGTCCGCTATCTCCAGCCGCCGCAGGACGCCCTGGGCAGTGTCAACCTCTACAACGGCACCGTCCAGGACATCACCACCGCGGCCAATCCGACGGTGGGCCAGCCGGTCTGCTTCAGCGGCAGCACCAGCGGCCGCCGCTGCGGCCAGGTCACCGGTCTGAACTGGACGGTGGCCCACGGCAGTGGTTCCATCTACGGTCTGGCCAGGACCAATATCTGCTCGGCCGCCGGTGACAGCGGCGGACCGCTGTACGCCGGGTCCACCGGTCTGGGCATCGCCTCGGCCGGCAGCGGCACCTGCGCCACGGGCGGTACGACCTTCTTCCAGCCGCTACCGGAAGTACTCGCCGTCTACGGCGCGGCGGTCTACTGACGGTGAAGGGGCGCCGGGTGGCACCGCCGGAATCAAGGGCGGGGCCACCCGGACCGGCTCCGGCCCCGACCTGTCCAGCCTCGGGTAGCAGAACTGCGGGCCCGCCCTCCGGCACGGAGGGGCATCCGGACCGGCGGCCCGCCGGGGGCACCGAGCGCCCCGGCACTACCGGGTCCCCGGTTCATACCCGGCTACCGCGGCGCCGGGGGTCGACCGGCCTCCCCGCGGCGGCCCCGGTCACGGCGGAACACCGTGTGCGCGCCGGTGACGTACCGGGGGCGGTTCAGGTCGCCGAGACAGCGGCCAAGGCGGACGATGGGGGCGGGCCGAGGCTTGGAGGAGGACTCATGCGGTCGGTCATTCCCGACTATCTGGCAGAGGCCCTCGGAGATGTCGAGTCGGACAGGTCCGGAGAGCCGGCAGACTACATCCCCGAGCTTGCGGCCGCGGATCCGGAGCGCCTCGGTGCGGTCTTCGCGACCGTTGACGGCGAGGTCTACGGTGCCGGTGACATCGATACCGAGTTCACGATCCAATCGATCTCCAAGCCGTTCGCGTACGCGCTGGCACTGGCCGATCGCGGCTTCGATCCGGTGCTCGCCAGAGTCGGTGTCGAGCCGTCGGGAGAGGCGTTCAACCGGATCTCCCTCGAAAGGGATACCGGGCGCCCTTTCAATCCCATGATCAACGCCGGTGCGATCACCGTCCACTCGCTGGCCGGTGAGGAAGGCATGAATCCTGCGGAACGCGTGGAGCGCGTGGTCCGCGGGCTCTCGGCGTTCGCCGGGCGTGGGCTGAGCGTTGACGAGGCGGTGTGTGTGTCGGAGATGGAGCACGCGTACCGCAATCTCGCCATCGCGTACATGCTCCGCGGCTACGACATTCTCACCGAGGACCCCAGAGCCGTCGTCGAGGGCTACACCCGCCAGTGCTCCGTGCTTGTCACCGCGCGGGACCTGGCGATGATGGCCGCGACCCTGGCCAATCGCGGCGTGAATCCCCTCTCGGGCGAGCGAGTGGTTCGCGAACCGGTAGTGCGGCAGGTGCTGAGCGTCATGTCCACCTGCGGAATGTACGACGCGGCCGGCGACTGGGCGACCCAGGTCGGCATTCCGGCGAAGAGTGGCGTGGCCGGGGGCTTGATCGGCGCGCTCCCCGGCCAGATCGGCATCGCCACGTTCTCACCACGGCTGGACGCCCACGGGAACAGCGTCCGCGGAGTGTCACTTTTCGGTAGGTTCTCCTCCGATATGGGGCTGCATGTGATGGAGGTCCCGGCCGCCGCACGTGCCATCGTGCGGTCCAGCGATGTCGTCGGCAGCGGCCCGAATGCGGTCCGGGTCCTCCAACTGCAAGGCGGGATCGGTTTTGCCGGAGCCGAGAGGGTCGTCCGGGAAGTCGTGAACACCGCCCCCGGGGAAGCCCGGGTGGCCCTGGACCTCACGATGGTCTATTCGATCGATGACGTGGCACGGCGCATGTTGCTGGAGGTCGTGCGTCGGCTCACGCTGGATGGTCACGAGGTCTACCTCGTGGACCCGGAATCGATCCTGCCCGATCCCGATCCCGGCGACGGTGGCCGGGTCACCGTCGTGGGCGATGTGGAACAAGCCGTCATGGGGCCGCACAGGGCGGCCCGTTCCCCTCTTCCCGGAGGGGGCTCGCCGCCCCGCCGCAGCGCAGGGCGGTGAGCGGGCCGCCGGGGCGGGCTCCTCCGGCTGCCCTGCTACCAGGAGGATTTGGTGACGCCGGGAAGGAATCCGGCGTGTGCCTGCTCGCGCATCCGGACCCGGGAGAGTCCGAACTTCCGGAGGTGTCCGCGGGGTCGGCCGTCGACGCCGTCGCGGTTGCGCACCCGGGTGGCGCTCGCGTCGCGGGGCTGCCCGCGAAGTTCCGTCAGGGCTTCGGCGCGCCGCTCCTCCGTCGAGGACGGTCTGCGGATGATCTCCTTCAGCTCGGCCCGCCGGGCCGCGTACCGCGCGACCACCGCCTTGCGCTTCTCGTTCTGGGCGATCTTGCTCTTCTTCGCCATCAGACCTTCACCCCCCGGGCCCGGATCCGGGCCACCGCGGCCTCGATACCGATCACGTCGACCGTCTTGATCGCCTTCACGCTCAGCGTGAGGCGAACATAACGACCCTCACCGGGCAGCCAGTAGCGCTTGCGCTGGATGTTGGGGTCGAAGCGACGCGAACTTCGCCGGTGGGAGTGGGAAATCGTGTTGCCGAAGCCCGGCTCGGCGCCGGTCAGCTGACAGTGGGCGGACACGTGGTCACCTGCTCTCTCCACGGAGTTATTGGAAATGATTTCCATTACCGTATAGTACCCGCATGGCCCGCAACGAAGTACGTCCGATCATCAAGCTCCGCTCCACCGCCGGAACCGGCTACACCTACGTCACCCGCAAGAACCGGCGGAACGACCCGGACCGCATGGTGCTGCGGAAGTACGACCCGGTGGCCCGCCGCCACGTCGACTTCCGCGAAGAGCGCTGACCTCACCCCCTCCCACCCGAAGGAGCCCGCCGTGAAGCCCGGCATCCACCCCGCCTACGGCCCCGTCGTCTTCCGCGACAAGGCCGCCGGTCACGCCTTCCTCACCCGCTCGACCATGACGAGCGACAAGACCATCGACTGGGAGGACGGCAACACCTAC
The DNA here is from genome assembly GCF_053981115.1 of Streptomyces sp. NPDC003691. Taxonomy (NCBI): domain Bacteria; kingdom Bacillati; phylum Actinomycetota; class Actinomycetes; order Kitasatosporales; family Streptomycetaceae; genus Streptomyces; species Streptomyces sp. NPDC003691. Next base: position 13,392 of record NZ_JBSFNQ010000087.1, read on the forward strand.
CCGGTGGTCGACGTGGAGATCTCCGACGTCAGCCACCCCTTCTACACGGGCACCGCCCGTGTGCTGGACACCGCCGGCCGCGTCGAGCGCTTCGAACGCCGCTACGGAGGCCGCAAGTGACCCTCCCCGTCGTCATCGTCGGCGGGCTCCACTCCGACGCCCGCCGCGAGGTGGTGGAACGGCTGCTTCGCGCCGTGCCCGGCAGCACGGCCCTCCACCACGACCTGTCCACGGCGCCCGAGGGCACCGTCCGGCGCGTCGTGCGCGACGCGACCGGCGAGCTGTCACGCGGTGAGACGCCCCTGGTCAACGGCTGTGCCTGCTGCGCGCTGCGCGAGGACCTGGTACCCGAGCTGGAACGGCTGGCCGACGGCGGCCGGACCCGGCTGGCCGTCGTCGAACTGTGGGACTCCGTCGAGCCCAGGGCGATGGCCGAGGTCATCGCCGCACACGGGGCCGGCGTATTCGACCTCACCGGCGTCATCACGGCGGTGGACCCCGCCCTCGTGCTGCCCTGTCTCGCCAACGGCGACGACCTGGCGGAGGCCGGCCTCGCCACAGGCTCCGCCGATCAACGCACGGTCGGCGACACCTGGGCCCGTCAGCTCGAATACGCCCCCGTCCTCGCCCTGGTGGACAGCCGGGAAGCCGACGACGAGGACCGCGCGCTGCTCGCCCAGCTCCACCCGACCGCTCGACGGGTGGACGCCGGATCCGGCGAACTCGCCGCCCTCGCCTTCGCCGGCTTCGACGTGGAGGCAGCGGCCGCCGCCCAGCACCCGGCCTGCGCGCTCCTGCCCCAGGACGCGGACGAGGCCGGAGTCACCACCTTCGGCTGGCACCGCCACCGCCCCTTCCACCCCGGACGTCTGTACGAGGCGCTGGAGGACCTGTGCTGCGCGGCGGCCCGGAGCCGGGGCCGGTTCTGGCTCGCCGACCGCCCCGACACCCTGCTCTCCTGGGATGCCGCCGGCGGCGCCCTGTGCGTGGAGCACGCCGGGCCGTGGCTGGCCTCCCTGCCCGACGCCGCCTGGGAGATGATCCCGCCGATGCGGAGGGCGGCGGCCTCGCTCGACTGGCACCCGGAGCACGGTGACCGCTGCCAGCACCTCGTCTTCACCTCCCCGGGCCTCGACCGCCGGGGCCTGGAACAGCTCCTGGAGTCCTGCCTGCTGACCGACGCCGAGTACGCGGCGGGCCCCGCGGCCTGGAAGGCCCTCCCCACCGCTTTCGACTCCCTCCTCCCCACCCCCTGATACACGGACACCACCGAGGACACCGACAGATGGCACGCCCGCAGAACCCCCACAAGCCGCCGAGGTCCCGCCCCAACCCCCTGGACGCGGCCGGGATCACCCACATCGACTACAAGGACACCGACCTGCTGAGGAAGTTCATCTCCGACCGCGGGAAGATCCGCAGCCGCCGCGTCACCCGGATCAGCGCCCAGCAGCAGCGCCAGATCGCCGCCGCCGTCAAGAACGCCCGCGAAATGGCCCTCCTCCCCTACCGCAGCAGGGCCCGGTAGGGGGCATCACGCGACCGAGCCCGCAGAGCCCCCGTGCCGCTCCCCGCCGACGGCCGGCACGGGCTCCCGCCCCACCAACAGCACACAGGAGAACACCATGGCCGTACCCAAGCGGAAGACGTCCCGCAGCAACACCCGGCACCGCCGCGCCCGGTGGAAGGCCGCCACCCCGCAGCTCGTCCCGATCACGGTCGACGGAGTCTCCCGTCTGGTTCCGCAACGACTGGTCACGGCGTACGAGCGCGGACTGCTGCGCCTCCAGGACTGATCACCGTGTCGAGGGCGGCTGCCTGCCCCCGGTACGGCTCCGGCAGCCGCCGAAGAGGATCACCCGGTCCCCCGGGCGAGGCTTCGGACCTGCCCTTCGTGAATGCCGCTCGCCCACTCCCAGCCGGGCTTGGGCGATACGACCCGCGGGTCGCCGGATACCCGGGCGTCACGCAGGTCCGCCACGTACGCCCGGTCCCGTTCGATCCTTGCGTGTATCTCCTCGCCCCTGGCGACGGCTCCGTGTCCGGGGATGAGGACATCGACGTCGTCCACCACGGCCTCGAGCACTCCCAGCCCGGCGAGATAGTCCTCAATCGGGTTGCCGGTGTGGTCGAGCATGGGAACGAAGACATCGGAGAGCATGTCGCCGGCGATCAGAACTCGGCGTTCCTCGATCAACAGCGCCGCATGGCCCGGAGCGTGCGCCGAATGCTCCATGATCCGCACCGTGGGGCCGTCCCAGGGAAGCCGCGCGGTTCCAGCGGGCAGACCGGTGATGAGGCCGTACGAGGCCAGCGGCGTGTCGTCGGCGATTTCCGGCGGCAGCCCCTCCACTACGTCGGCCTTCCAGTCCTCGTTCGACAACACGTCCTGCATGAAGGCGGCGCAGCGGGCCGTGCCGTAACGAGGCGCTTCGCCGAGTTCGGCATGCCAGAGCACGTGATCCCAATCAGGATGCGTGGAGAAGCCTGCCGCCACGGGCCGGCCCAGCTCACGAAGGTCGTTCGCCAGGCAGGTCATTTCGGCGCCGGTGATCCCGGCGTCCACGAGCAGCACGCCGTCCCTGCCGCACACGACGACGGTGTTGTTCTCGAGCAGCTCACTCCGGTGGATCAGTACACCCTCGGCGACCTGCTCCAGCATGGGGCCCTCCCGTTCGAAGACTGCGGCCGCGTCCCGACCGACACCGGGTCGTCGGTCCGGCTCAAGAGAGAAGTCCCCGCCCGGTTTGCAGCGTCACCCTGCCAGAGGGTCCGACGCACATCAACACAACCGGCGTCGAGGTCAACGGCCCGCCCACTCCCGAGGCCGGGCTCACCGGGGCCCGCATGCCTGCGCCTCCGCCAGGTACCGCGCCACCGGTCCCATGGTCAGCATTCCGCTCGCGGCGCCGGCGTGTTCCGCACGGGCGCCGCGCAGGACGTCCGCGGCGCGGGCGGCGGCTTCGCGGTCGCCGAGGCGGGCGGCCGCGCGGGCGGTCAGGCACCACAGGGCCTCCTGGAGATGGTCGTGCGGCGGTTCGGGGGCGTCGGCGAGGGCGGTACGGGCCTCGTCGGCGCGGTCCTGGGCGAGCAGTACGAGGGGCCGTACCCAGGGCAGGTACGGACCCCAGTCGAGACGCGGGTCGGTGGGCGCGGGCCGGTCGTGCAGCAGGCGCAGTCCCAGCAGGGCGAGCGGGAACAGACCGCGGTGCAGTCCGGGCATTCCGGCCGTGCGGAGGGCGTCCTCGGCCGCGCGGTAGTGCGCTGCCGCCGTGGCGGCGGCGGGTCCGCCGGGTTCGGTGCTGCGGGCGGCCGCGGCCCGGGCCCTGAACCACCCGGTGAGGACGGGGACGAGGGGTGCCTCGTTGGCGGCGGCCAGCCGGTCGGCCGCGTCGGCGTGCGAGGTCGCGGCGTCCAGGTCACCGAGGGCCGAAGCGGACTGCAGACGGATGAGCCGGCCGAGTACGGCGAAGTCCGGCAGCTCGTGCCGGGTTGCCAGGCCGAGGATCGCGGCGCCGGTCCCGTCCCGTACCGCCGCGAGCCCGGGGCGGGTGAAGGACTGCAGGAACACCCCGTTGAGGGCGAAGGCCAACAGGGCGGGGTCGGCCAGGTGCCGTGCCAGGGCCTCGGCCTGCCGGGCCGCCTCGTGCGCGCGTCTCAGCCCGCTCGCGGACAGATCGGCGCTGCGGCTCTCGACGGCGATGGTAGCCAGGAGGCGGGCGCGCAGATCGTCGGGGCCGTCGGGGCCGAGCGCGGTGAGGGTGCGCTCGGCGGCCGCGACGACGGCACGGGACTGCCCGGGATCGTCGGCCCGGCTCCAGAGGGCGGGTACGTCGTAGGCGCCGATGACGCGGGCGGTCAGGGAGGGGTCTCCGGTGCGTTCCGCCGCCCGGACGGCGGCGAGGCGGTCGCGCCGTGAGTGGACGAGGGCGTCACCGCCCGCCAGCGCGAGTGTGCGGGCCAGCGTCACGGTGGTGCGCGGGCCGAGCCGGACACTCGTACCGGCCCACCCGGCCGATACGCCTTCGGGGGGCGCAGATCCGCTGAGGATGTCCCGCTCCAGGCGCTGAAGGCCGGAACCGGGGTCCAGCCCGAGCTGATCGACGAGCATCGTGCGGGCGCGGCGGAGGGTGGCCAGCGCGTCGGCCCGGCGGCCCGCCCGGTGCAGCGCGCGGGCCAGCAGTCCCCAGGCCGGCTCGCGCCATGGATGCTCGGCCACATGAGCGCCCAGTTCGGCGACGAGACCGGCCCCTTCCCCGGAGTCGAGGAGCATACGGGCATGCAGTTCCACGCCCTCCAGCCGCAGTTCCTCCAGCCGGATCCGCTCGCGCAGCGCCCAGGGGGAGTCGGGCACATCGGCGTAGGCGGGCCCGCGCCAGGCCGCGAGTGCCGTACCGAGACCGGTCACCGCACCGGGTGCGCCGGGGTCGCGGCGGGCCCGGGCCAGGGTGTCCTGGAACCGGTGGACGTCCACGTCCTCGCGCGGCAGGCGCAGGACGTAGCCGGGGCCTTCGGTGACGATGACGTGCGGCGGGCTGCGGGGCGGCCGGTCGGGTTCGAGGGCGCGGCGCAGGGCGGCGACGAACGTGCGCAGGGCGCCCACGGCGCGGGCCGGCGGATCGGTCCACAGGTCGTCGACCAGGGTGTCGGTGGTGACCATCCGTCCCTCGGCGGCGACGAGCCGGGCGAGTACCTCGCGATGGCGGGGTCCGCCCAGATCAATCGGGCTGTTGTCGTCGCGGAGGGCCCGCACGGCGCCGAGCACGTCGATTCGCATGTCCCCATCCTCGGTGCCGGGGGGCGGCCGGGCCCAACCGTACTGATCGGTTGCTGATCGCCCTCGCCCAGGCTGATCCGGTCGGTCCCCCACTCGAAAGGACGGCCTGTCATGACACTCGCCATTTCCGGCACCATTCCCGGCTTCGAGCACCTTTTCCTGCCCGGCGCGGACGGTACGAAGCTGGCGGTCGCCGTCGGCGGCAGCGGCAGCCCGCTCGTGCTGCTGCACGGTTTTCCCCAGACCCATCTGATGTGGCGGCACGTCGCCGAGCGGCTCGCCGGGGAGCACACGGTGATCTGCCCCGACCTGCGGGGCTACGGCGCCAGCGACAAGCCTGCGGCCACCGGACCCGAGGTGTACGCCAAGCGCGCCATGGCCGCCGACACCGTTGCCCTGGCGGCGGCGCTCGGGCACGACCGCTTCGCCCTCGCCGGGCACGACCGGGGCGCCCTGGTCGCCTTCCGGGCGGGTCTCGACCACCCGGAGACCATCACCCACCTGGGCATCCTCGACACCGTACCGACGCTCGACATGTGGAACGTCCTGCACGGCGTCCCGGCGGCAGTCGGCTACCACCTCTTCCTCATGGCGCAGCCGCCCGGCCTGCCGGAGACACTGATCGCCAACAGCGCCGACTCCTTCTTCGGCTCGTTCCTCGACGCCTGGGCGAACGACCCGGCCGCGATACCGGAGGAGGTACGGACCGAGTATCTGCGGGCGAGCGCGGCGGCGGTGCCGTCGGTCGTCGCGGACTTCCGGGCCTCGGCGGGCATCGATGTCCTCCACGACCAGGCGGACCTGGACGCCGGGTCTCAGCTGGCCATGCCCGTCACGGTCGTCCAGCAGGACTGGGGCGCACAGCTCGGCTACGACGCCGCCGGGGTGTGGCGGGCCTGGGCCCCGGACCTGGACCACCGATTGACCCGATCGGGACATTTCATGGCCGAGGAGGCCCCCGACGAGATCGCGGCGGCCCTGCGGGAGCTGCTGGCCCGCTGACCTGCTCGGGCGTTTCACAGTGTGGCCGAGCGACGCCGTCGGCCCTCCGGCGCGCGTCTGCGCCACAACCGTGGCGGAGAGGCCGACGACCAGGTCGCCGAGCTCGGGCGGGCCGGGATGCCTCTGCCGACCGGCATGCCCGGGAAGGGCCGGGGCGGCACCGGTCAGGCATGAGCCGGCTTCCGCCCGCCGGTGGGCGACGGCGAGGTGAGAACTCCGCGGGCTCGTCGAAGTCGGCGAGGAAGCCGCCGACGGTCACCCCTCCCGGTACTTCTCCAGCAGCCGCAGCCAGATCTCACTGATCGTCGGATACGACGGAACCGCGTGCCACAGCCGGTCCACCGGGACCTCGCCGACCACCGCCACCGTTGCCGAGTGCAGCAGTTCACCGACGCCCGGGCCGACGAAGGTCACGCCGAGGACGATTTCGCGGTCCAGGTCGACGATCATGCGGGCGTGGCCGCGGTAGCCGGCGGCGTAGAGGGAGGCGCCGGCCACGTCGATGGGGTGGTCGACGGCGCGGACCCGGTGGCCCGCGGATTCGGCCTCGGCGAGGGAGAGGCCGACGGCGGCGGCCTCCGGGTCGGTGAAGACGACCTGGGGGGCGCCGGCGGTGTCGGCGGTGGCGCTGTGGGCGCCCCAGCGGTCGGTTTCCAGGAGGGGGACGCCCTGGGCGCGGGCGGAGATGGCCGCGCCCGCGATGCGGGCCTGGTACTTGCCCTGGTGGGTGAGGAGGGCGCGGTGGTTGACGTCGCCGACCGCGTACAGCCAGTCGCTGCCCTCGACCCGGCAGCTGTCGTCGACGGGGAGCCAGGAGCCGGGGGTGAGGCCGACGGTCTCCAGGCCGATGTCCTCGGTGCGGGGGGCGCGGCCGGTGGCGAAGAGGACCTCGTCGGCCTCGATGCGGTCGCCGTCGGCGAGGACGAGGGTGACGGGGCCGCTGCCGCCGTCCCGGACGACGGCGGTGACATCGGTGTTCAGCCGGATGTCGGCGCCGGCCTCGGTGAGGGAGGCGGCGACGTGTTCGCCGACGAAGGGCTCCATCCGGGGCAGCAGCCCGTCACCGCGGACCAGCAGGGTGACCCGGGAGCCCAGGGCCTGCCAGGCAGTGGCCATCTCCACGCCGACGACCCCGCCGCCGACCACGGCCAGCCGGCCGGGGACGGCAGGGGCGCTGGTGGCCTCCCGGCTGGTCCAGGCGCGGGCTCCGGCCAGACCGGGCAGGTCCGGGAGGACGGCGCGGCTTCCGGTGCAGACGGCCACGGCGTGGCGGGCGATCAGGACGTGGTGTTCGCCCTCGGAGCTGTCGACGACGACCTTCCGCGGGCCGTGCAGCCTGCCGTGACCGCGGTAGAACCGGGCGCCCGTGGAGTCCAGCCAGGCGACCTGCCCGTCGTCGTTCCAGTGCGAGGTGAAACCGTCGCGGGCGGCGAGGACCGCCTCGGCGTCGAGGGGTCCCTGGACTGCCTGCCGTACGCCGGGGACGCGCCGCGCGTCGGCGCGGGTGATGGCCGGGCGCAGCAGCGCCTTGCTGGGCATGCAGGCCCAGTACGAGCACTCGCCGCCGACCAGCTCGCTCTCCACGACGGCTGCGCTCAGTCCCGCCGCTCTGACCCGGTCGGCCACGTTCTCCCCGGTGGGGCCCGCTCCCAGCACGACGACGTCGTACTCCAGGGGCTCCGGCCTCGTACTGTCCATGGTGTCCCTCCATGCGCCGGGGAATATCCGGTTTCCGTCGATGATCACATATCTCGTGGCTCCCGGTCGTGACATCCGCGAGCCGCGGCGCCGGGGTGCACATACCGGGGCGGCGACCGGGCAGGAATAGCCGGGCCGGAGGCGCCGTTGTCGCCTGCGGAAAGGGGCCGCTTCCGTCCGGACGGCCGGCAGAGCAGAGAGAAAGGCCGCATGTCATGAGCACCGTGGAGCTCACCAAGGAGAACTTCGACGAGGTCATCGACGGGAACGACTTCGTCCTGATCGATTTCTGGGCGTCGTGGTGCGGTCCGTGCCGGCAGTTCGCCCCGGTGTACGAGAGCGCGGCCGAGCGCCACCCCGACCTGGTCTTCGCGAAGGTCGACACCGAGGCCCAACAGGAGCTGGCCGCCGCGTTCGACATCCGCTCCATTCCGACGCTCATGATCGTCCGCGAGAACGTGGCGGTGTTCGCCCAGCCGGGCGCGCTGCCGGAAGCCGCGCTGGAGGACGTGATCGGGCAGGCGCGGGCGCTCGACATGGACCAGGTGCGCAAGTCGGTCGAGGAGGCGAAGGCCGCCGGTAACGGGCAGTGACATGGCGGAGGGCGGGGCGCGGGGCGGCTCAGCCGAGCGGCGCTTCGACGGCCCGGACGGTGAGTCCGTAGTCGAGTTCGGCGCCGTCCACGAGCAGTGCCTCCACGGTGTGGGTCGCCGGGTCGATATCGGCGACGACGCCGTGCCCCGCGTACCGCGGATAGCCCGAAGCGCCCCATTCGCCCGTCGCCTCGACCAGGGCCGAGCGGATGGCGTCCTCCGGCCGGACCGTGCCGTCGTGCCCCACGACGTGCTCGGGCACGACGAGGATCTCGAAGCGCTTCGGTGGTGTCCTCATGCGAGCGACGGTAGAGCGGGCGCGCCGCGGGCGCACGCCCACCGGGCCGGGGCCGTCAGGTGGAGTCGCGCTGTACCGCCCGGGCTCCCATCAGATCGTGTACGGCCGGTTCCTCACCGGGGTCGCGGACGACCCGGTCGACCAGCTCGGCCAGGGTGCGCCCGGTGACCAGGTCGATATGGACGGTGCTCAGCCGGGGGCGCTGGAGCCGGCCGAGGAGCAGGTCGTCGGCGCCGATGACGGCGGTGTCGGCGGGGATGGCGATCCCCTCGTCCTGGAGGGCCCGCATCAGCAGGACGGCGTAGTCGTCGTTGTAGGTGAACACCGCGTCCAGCCCCAGTTCGCGCCAGCGCCCGGCGAGGGCGGCCGCGGGTTCCTCCTCGTACGGCAGGGGCAGTGCCTCGATTCTGGCCCCGGCGGCCGCGGCGGCCCGGCGGGCGCCTTCGATCCGGGGTTCGGAGAAGCGTTCGAGGCCGGATTCCTGCGGCATGACGACCCCGATGGCGCGCCGGCCCCGTTCCACCAGATGGGCGACGGCGCGGGCGCCGACCTCCCGCTGGTCCATGACGAAGCAGTGCGCCCCGGCGACCCGCCGGGAGCCGAGGGTGACGACGGCCCGGGCGCCGGAGCGTTTGAGGACGTCGACGCCGTGCGGGGTCAGCCCGACCTCGCCGAGGGCGACGACCGCGACCGGCCGCAGTTCGGCCCAGGAGCGGGCGGCCTCGTCACCGTCGAGACCGAGGCTCCCGTAGTGGACGACGGTGTAGTCGAGGCGGCGCAGCGCGGCCTGGAGTTCGGCGAGGAAGCGGCCGTACAGGGGTCCGGCGGGCAGCGTCGCGGGGGGCAGTACGACCATCCGGGTGTGTCCGGCGCGCAGGCTGCGGGCGGCCGCGTGGGGCACGTAGCCCAGTTCTTCGGCGGCCTCGCGCACTCGGCGGCGGGTCGGTTCGCTGATCCGGACGGACGCCGTGTTGTTGAGGACGTACGAGACGGTGGCCCGGGAGACCCCGGCTAACCGGGCGACGTCGGCGCTGGTGGGTACGGAACGGTCCGCGGTCTGTTTGGGTGTCTGGCTCATCGCCCGCTGTATCTTTCCAGAACGACCCTGCACAACGTGGGGCGGATGGCCGGATCCGGCACCCGGGATCTACGCCAACTCCCCCGGCACGTGCGGACGTTGGGGTTCCGCGGCGATTCCGGGATGCTCGAAGGCGGCCCGGAAGGCACCGGCGACGGTCCGGTCGCGGGTCCGGTCGAGCACCGCGAACTCGACCTCGTCGAAGTGCCGGGCGAACCGTCCACCGCCGGTGAGCAGCGCGCGGAAGGCTCCGGCGACGGTCGCCGGGTCGTTCCGGAAGACCCCGCAGCCCCAGGCGCCCAGCACGATCCGCCGGTAGCCGTGGTGCACGGCGGTCTCCAGGACCCGTTCGGCGCGGCGGGCCAGTACGCCGGGGACGAGCGGGGCCCGCTCGGGCTCCCGGCGGATTATCACGCCGGTATTGGGGGCGGGCGAGGTGAGGAAGCCGACGGTGCGGGGGGTGTCGAGGAGCCGGTCCCGGTGGTCCCGGAAGACGGGGACGGCGGGTGAGTGAATCACCCGGTCCGAGTAGAAGGGGTCGCGGTTTTCGCGGTGGTACGCGTAGTAGCCGGGGACCCGCAGCAGCGTGGGGTGGAGCGCGGAGGCCCGGCAGAGCGCCTCCTCCTGGGCCTGGGCGCCGTTGAGATAGCCGCCGCCGGGGTTGCGGGCGGAGGCGAAGACGAGGACCGCGACCGGCCCGGGGCCGCTGCCGGCCAGGTGGAGGGCGGCGGCGGTACTGCTTGCGCCGGTGACCCGGATCCGGGTGGCGCGGTCCGTGCCGGGGGTGACGGAGAGCGCTTCGGGGCCGTACAGCCGGGTTCCTTCGAGGGCGGCCGCCAGGGCCGTACCGAGGTCCACCCCGCGCCCGTCCGGGGCGGGATAGTGGCCGTCTTCAACGAATTTCTGGTTTTCGCGGGCGATCGCCCGCAGTCGGGTACTCATCGCCGCCATCGTCCGCGACCTGCGAAGACGGGGGCAAACCCTTTTCCGGCGGCACCGCCGGCTCCGGTCCGGTGACCGTACGGCTTCGGCCGGGCCGGGCCGAGGCGCTCTTGTGCGGCCGCGCAGCCGTGGCCTTAGGTTGGCAGGGGTGCCTTCGAAAGAGGAGCCGATCATGCGACCACCCGATACCGGCGAACCCGGCCGGCCCATAGCGGAAGCGGAGGCGGAGGATCTCCTCCGCGGTATCTGCTTCAAGACCGGCCCGCCCAGGACCGTGGGCGTGGAGCTGGAGTGGCTCGTCCACGAGAAGCGAGACCCGCGCCGCCGGGTGCCGGAGGACCGGCTCACGGCGGCTCATGAGAAGACCCGGGCCCTGCCGCTGACCTCGGCGGTCACCGTGGAGCCCGGGGGCCAGCTGGAACTCAGCTCCGCCCCGGCCGCCTCCCTGATGGAGTGCGTCGACGCCGTCGCGGCCGACCTGGACGCCGTCCGGTCGCTGCTGGACCGGGACGGCCTCACCCTCACCGGGGCCGGTATCGACCCCTGGCAGCCGCCCCGGCGGGTGCTGCGGGACCCCCGCTACGAGGCCATGGAGGCCTATCTCGACCGCACCAGTCCCTGCGGGCGGGTCATGATGTGCTCGTCCGCCTCCATCCAGGTCTGTCTGGACGCCGGGGAGGAGGAGCCCGGACCGCTCGGCCACGGCAGGCGCTGGCAGCTCGCGCATCTGCTGGGCGCGGTACTGACGGCGGCGTTCGCCAACTCCCCCGCCATGGAGGGCCGGGCCACCGGCTGGCGGTCGACCCGGCAGGCGATCTGGGCCCGGCTGGACCCGGTGCGGCCGCTGGCGCCGCCGCTGGACCGCGAGCCCCGCGCCGCCTGGACCGGCCATGTACTGGATGCCCCGGTGATGGTCGTCCGGGACGCGGACGGGCCCTGGCAGCGTCCGCGCGGGCTCAGCTTCCGCCGGTGGATCCGGACCGGGGCGCCCCGGCCGCCCACCCGGGCGGACCTCGACTACCACCTGACGACGCTGTTCCCTCCGGTGCGTCCGCGCGGCCATCTCGAACTGCGGATGATCGACGCGCAGTCCGGCGCCGACGGCTGGCAGGTGCCGCTGGCGGTCACCACCGTCCTCTTCGACGATCCCGAGGCGGCGGAGCGGGTCTACCGGACGGTGAAGCCGCTGGCGGAGCGCGCCGGTACCCAGCCGGCACCGCGCAATCCGCTCTGGCTGGACGCCGCCCGGCACGGGCTGACCGATCCGGAGCTGCACGCCGCCGCGGTGTCCTGTTTCGCTACGGCGCTGGAGGCGCTGCCCCGGGCGGGCGCGTCGCGCGGGGTGCGCGACGCGGTGGCCGCCTTCCACGAACGCCATGTACTGCCGGGCCGATGTCCGGCCGACGATCCGCCCCCGGCCGACCGGGAGCACTTCCCGGGAGAGGAGCCTCGACCGTGAGCACGGAGCCGACCGGACGGGACGAATCCGGCGCGCTGCGCGGGAACGCCCTCGGCGCGCTGACCGCGGCACGGGCCCGTACCGCCCTGCTGACCGACGCCGTCGACGACGGCGAACTGACCGCCCAGCACTCCCCGCTGATGTCCCCCCTGGTCTGGGACCTGGCGCACATCGGCAACCAGGAGGAGCAGTGGCTGCTCCGCACCGTCGGCCGCAGGCCGGCCCTGCGTCCCGAGATCGACTCGGTGTACGACGCCTTCGAACATCCCCGGGCCGCCCGCCCCTCGCTGCCGCTGCTGCCGCCCGCGGAGGCCCGCCGGTACGCGGCCGAGGTGCGCGAACGGGTACTGGACGTCCTCGAAGCGGCCCCTCTGGACGGCGGCGGCCGCCTCACCGAGGACTCCTTCGCCTTCGGAATGATCGCCCAGCACGAGCAGCAGCACGACGAGACCATGCTGATCACGCATCAGCTGCGGTCGGGCCCCGCCGCGCTCTCGGCGCCCGAGCCGCCCCGCCCGGCGCCCGGTGACGCTCCCGCGGCGGCCGAGGTCCTGATCCCCGGAGGGCCCTTCACCATGGGCACCTCCACCGAACCGTGGGCGCTGGACAACGAGCGGCCGGCCCACCACCGGGACGTGGCCCCGTTCTTCCTCGACACCACCCCGGTGACCTGCGGCGCCTACCGTGCCTTCGTGGAGGACGGCGGCTACCGCGAGCCGCGCTGGTGGGCGGCGGAGGGCTTCGAGCAGATCCGGCGCCACGCGATCGGGGCCCCGCTCTTCTGGCGCCGCGACGGCGCGGGGTGGCTGCGCCGCCGCTTCGGTGTCACGGAGCCGGTACCGGACGACGAGCCGGTACTGCATGTGAGCTGGTACGAGGCGGATGCCTTCGCCCGGTGGGCGGGGCGGCGGCTGCCGACGGAGCCCGAGTGGGAGAAGGCCGCCCGCCACGATCCGGCGACCGGGCGCTCGCGCCGGTTCCCCTGGGGCGACGCCGACCCGACACCCGAACGGGCCAATCTGGGCCAGCGGCATCTGCGGCCCGCGCCCGCCGGAAGCTATCCGCGGGGCGCCTCGCCCCTGGGCGTACGGCAGCTCGTGGGCGATGTGTGGGAGTGGACGTCGAGCGACTTCCTGCCCTATCCGGGCTTCGCCGCGTTCCCCTACCGCGAGTACTCGGAAGTCTTCTTCGGCCCCGCCCACAAGGTGCTGCGCGGCGGCTCGTTCGGGGTCGACCCGGTGGCCTGCCGGGGTACCTTCCGCAACTGGGACCTGCCGGTGCGCCGCCAGATCTTCGCCGGCTTCCGTACCGCCCGGGACGTCTGATGTGCCGCCATCTCGCCTATCTCGGCCCGCCGCTGCCCCTCGGGGAGGTGCTGACCGCGCCCCCGCATTCGCTGCTGCGGCAGTCGTGGGCGCCGCGCCGCCAGCGGCACGGGACGGTCAACGCGGACGGCTTCGGCGTCGGCTGGTACGCCGACGGGGATCCGGTGCCCGCGCGCTATCGCCGCTCCGGTCCGGTCTGGGCGGATCTGCCGTTCGCGGATCTGGCCCGGGTGGTCCGGAGCACCGCGTTCCTCGCGGCCGTACGGGACGCGACCGAGCCGGGCGCGGACGGCGAGGCGGCCGCGGCGCCCTTCGCCGCCGGACCCTGGCTGTTCAGCCACAACGGCGCGGTGCGGGACTGGCCCGGGAGTATCGCGCCGCTGGCCGCTGCCCTGCCGACCGCGGAGCTGCTGGCGCTGGAGGCCCGCTGCGACGCGGCGCTGCTCTGGGCCCTGGCGCTGCACCGGCTGCGGGAGGGCGGTGAGCCCGGTGAGGCGCTGGCCGACACCGTGTACGAGGTGGCGGCCGCGGCACCGGGCTCCCGGCTGAACCTGCTGCTGACCGACGGTTCGTCGGTCGCGGCGACCGCCTGGGGCGACTCGCTCTGGTATCTGACCGGGCCGGGCGCCCCGGGCGGCGGCACGGTGGTGGCGTCGGAGCCGTACGACGACGATCCGCGCTGGCGCGAGGTTCCCGACCGCACCCTGGTGCGGGCGGTCCGCGCCGATGTCCTCCTGACCCCCCTCAAGGAGCCTCCCACGTGAGTCCGTTCGACCTGACCCGTACCCTGCCCGAGGACGCCACCGGCGCCGCGCTGCGGGCCGATGTGTCCGCCGGTCTGACCGCCGTCCCCAAGACGCTGCCGCCGAAGTGGTTCTACGACGCCCGGGGCAGCGAACTCTTCGACGAGATCACCCGGCTGCCCGAGTACTATCCGACCCGCGCGGAGCGGGAGATCCTCCGGGACCGGTCCGCCGGGATCGCCGCGGCGACCGGCGCGCGGACCCTGGTGGAGCTGGGCTCCGGCTCGTCGGAGAAGACCCGGCATCTGCTGGCCGCCCTGACCGGGCTGCACTCCTATGTCCCGGTGGACGTGAGCGAGAGCGCGCTGACGGGGGCGGCGAGCGCCCTGCTCGCCGACCATCCGGAGCTGCATATCCACGCCCTGGTGGCGGATTTCACCGCCGCGCTGGAGCTGCCCGCCGTCCCGGGCCCGAAGCTGGTGGCGTTCCTCGGCGGCACGATCGGCAATCTGCTGCCGCGGGAGCGTGCCGCGTTCCTCGCCTCCGTACGGTCGCTGCTGGCGCCCGGCGACGCGTTTCTGCTGGGCACGGATCTGGTGAAGGATCCGGCGGTGCTGGTGCGGGCGTACGACGATGCGGCCGGGGTGACGGCCGAGTTCAACAAGAACGTGCTGCGGGTGCTGGCGCGGGAGCTGGACGCCGACGCCGATCCGGCGGACTTCGACCATGTGGCGCTCTGGGACCCGGAGCGCGAATGGATCGAGATGCGGCTGCGGGCCAGGTCCGCGGTGACGGTGAAGTTCCCGCCGCTGGGCATCGCGGTGCCGTTCGAGAAGGGCGAGGAGATGCGGACGGAGGTGTCGGCGAAGTTCCGCGAGGAGGGCGTACGGGCGGAGCTGGCCGCGGCCGGTCTGGCGCTGACGCACTGGTGGACGGGCTGTCCGGTCCGGCGGCCGGAGGGAGACAGGCGATGGGCGCGGACTTCGACGACCCCGGGCCGCGGCGGCGTTCGCCCTGGGGTGTGCTGGCGCTGGTGCTGCTCAGCGGGATCGCGCTGATGAAGAACGGGGTGGACGTCGCACTCGGCCCGCCCCAGCCGGCCGCGGCCGCGTCGCTCGACCGGGCCCTCGGGGAGACCTTCACCGGTCCCGCCGTACCGAAAACCCTGCCGAACGCGCCCGCGCAGCGCGTGGCGATCCCCGCGATCGGGGTGGACGCCCCGCTGATGAACGTGGGTCTGGACGCCGACGGCTGGATCGAGGCGCCGCCGGCCGACTCGCCGGAGTTCGCGGGCTGGTACCAGAACGGCGTGGCGCCCGGACAGCGCGGCACGGCGGTCATCGCGGGCCATGTCGACAACACCTCCGGCCCCGCGGTGTTCTACGGTCTGGGCACGGTGAAGCGGGGCGACCGGGTCGAGGTGGACCGGCTCGACGGGAAGACCGCGGTGTTCGAGGTGTACGGCGTCGAGGTGTACGCGAAGGACGACTTCCCGGGTGCCCGGGTGTACGGCGACACGGGGTACCCGGAGCTGCGGGTCATCACCTGCGGCGGCGGCTGGAGCCGGGCCGAGGGGTACGACGGCAATGTGGTGGTCTACGCCCGGATGGTCTCCACCCGCTGAGCCCGCCCGGCGGGAAGCAGCGGGCCGGGGCTCGGGGCACTGCCCGGGCGCGGGCCCTCGTCGGCGGCCGGACGCGGCGTTGTCGGACGGGCGCGGCACGGCATGGTCGGGCACGACACAGGCAGGGGCGGTACGGCGTTGCCGGGCACGGCACAGGCGGGCCTCGGGTTCTGCCGGAGACCGCCCGCAGAGTGCCCGGCGCGACGGCCCGGCCGTGCGGTCGGCCCCGGCCCCTCCGCGGTCCGGACCCGCACGGTCCGGGTTCCCGTGCTCCGGGCCCGCGGAAAGTCCGGCCCCGCGGTCCGGCCCCACGCTCCGGCGCAGCCGGTTCAGCGCAGCCGGTTCAGCGCGGCCGGTTCAGCGCTGCGGCACGGTGATCGTGAACCCGGCCTCCAGCAGCTTCGGCAGATAGTTCCGGAGCGCGGCGACGCTCTGCGAACGGTCGCCCCCGGCGTCGTGCGAGAGCACCACCACACCGGGCGCCGCCCCGTCCAGCACCCGGCTCACGATGGTTCCGGCGCCGGGCTCCCGCCAGTCCAGGGTGTCCACGGTCCAGGCCAGCGGCTCCATGCCCAGTTCCGCGCCGATCTCGAAGGAGTGCCGGTTCCAGGCACCGAAGGGCGCCCGGTACCAGAGCGGTGCCTGCCCGGTCAGTTCGTCGACGACCTCGCTGGTACGGCCCATCTCGTCGCGGATCCGGGAGGGCGCGAGCGACGGCATCAGCGGATGGGACCAGGTGTGGTTGCCCACCACGTGTCCGTCGTCGGCCATCCGGCGCACCAGGTCCCCGTGGGCGGCGGCCATCTCGCCGCAGACGAAGAACATGGCGGGGACGTCGTAGCGGGCGAGGATGTCCAGGACTTCCGGGGTGTACCGGGGGTCCGGCCCGTCGTCGAAGGTCAGCACCATGGTCCGGCCCGCCGACGGCAGGCTGAGGAAGGGGTGCTCGCGTACCGGCGGCCTGACCCGGCGCAGCCTGCGCGGAATCGAGGTCATGGGCTGGAGCCGGTAGGAGGCCGTCCGGGCGCGGTGTCCCGCGGTGCCGAGCGCGCCGGCCGCCGGGCGGCCCGGCGCGCCCCCCGAGGAGGGGCTGAGAGGCCGAACGGAAGAGCGGGGTGGAGGGAAACAGTGTGCGAGGGTTCGGGTAGTTATCGGTG
>NZ_JBSFNQ010000088.1:0-29131 GCF_053981115.1 Streptomyces sp. NPDC003691
GGGGGTTCCGGCCCGGCTCCGTCGTATGCGGGCCGGGGCGGCCGGTGACGTACGGCCGCGCCAGGGCGTCACGGGTGCTCGGCGCCGCTACCGCGTCACGGGTGCTCGGCGCCGTCCTCGAGCTTCTGGCCCCGCAGCAGGAACCAGGCCGCGACGGCGGTCGCGAACAGCACCGCGGAACCGACCGCGCCGGCCAGATGGAAGCCGTCGGTGAAGGCGTCCCGGGCGGCGTCCAGCAGCCGCGCGCCCTGCTCCGGCGGGAGCGCCGACGCGGCTTCCGCCGCCCCGCCCAGGGACTCCCGGGCCTCGGCGGCCGTATCCGCGGGCACCCCGGCGGGCACGGCGAAGCCGCGGTACACACCGGTCATGACCGACCCGAGGACGGCGATACCGAGGGCGGCACCCAGCTCGTACGCGGTCTCCGACACCGCCGACGCGGCACCGGCCTGCTCCTTGGGCACGCTGGAGAGGATCACGTCCGCCGTGACGGTGAACGCGAAGCCCGCGCCGAGACCGCCGACGAACAGGGCGGCCCCGATGGCCGGGGCACCGGTCGCGGCGCTCAGCACCGTACAGCCCGCGAGGGCCGCGCCGACCGCCGCCAGACCACCGGAGACGGTGCCCCGGACCGAGAACCTCCGGGCGACGAAACCGGCCAGCAGACCCGCGCCGACGGCTCCGACGGCCGCGGGGAGTTCGATCAGCCCGGCCTCCAGCGGGGACCGGCCCTGGACCAGCTGGAGGAACTGCGACAGGAAGAAGACCAGCCCGGAGAGGCCGAGGATGGTCAGCAGATCCGCCAGTACGGCACCGGAGAAGCCCCGGTTGCGGAAGAGCCGGACGTCCAGCAGCGGCGACGGCAGGGTGAGCTGGCGGCGGACGAACCACACCAGGGCCGTCGCGCCGAGGGTTCCGGCCAGGAGCGCGCCCGCGCCGAAGCCGTACACCGCCAGCTCCTTGACCGCATAGACCACGGCGACCAGACCGACGAGCGAGAGGACCACGCTGATCGGGTCCCAGGGGCCCGGGTCGGGGTTCCGGGACTCCGGCAGCAGTTTTATACCGACCAGGACCAGCAGCGCCATCACCGGCAGGTTGATCAGGAAGACCGAACCCCACCAGAAGCTCTCCAGCAGCGCACCGCCGACCACCGGGCCGACCGCGGCACCGGCGGAGGCCGCCGCGCCCCAGATGCCGACCGCGATACTGCGCTCCCGGGGGTCGTGGAAGAGGTTCCGGATCAGCGCCAGCGTGGACGGCATCAGGGTCGCACCGGCGACACCCAGCAGGGCCCGGGCGAGAATCATCATCTCGGGGCTGGTGGCATAGGCGTTGAGGACGGAGACCGCGCCGAACGCGACCGCACCCGTCAGCAGAAGCTTCTTCCGGCCGATCCGGTCGCCCAGACTGCCCATGGTGATCAGCAGACCGGCGATCACAAAGGAGTAGACGTCACCGATCCACAGCAACTGGGTGCCCGTGGGCCGGAGATCCTCGCTGAGGTACGGTGTGGCGAGACCGAGTACGGTGGCGTCGACCGCCACCAGCAGGACGGCCAGCACCAGGACGCTCAGAGCGACCCAGCGGCCGGGGGCCTTGACGGTCTCCTCCGGCTTCGTCAGTGAGACGGTCCCGGTCATTTCTCCGCATCCCGTCGCAGGATGCCGCCGAACAGCAGTTCAGTGATCATCAAGGTGTAGTCACGGGCCGCCGTTCTGCCGGACTGCATGGCCCAGGCGGCCGAGCCGATCAGGCCGAGGAAGGCCTCGGTAATCCAGACCGCCGTGAGGTCGATCCGGAACACCCCCTCCTGCTGGCCCCGTTTCACCAGGTCCACGATGCGGTCCTCCAGCCGCTGCCAGCCTTCGTGGACGTCCTCGCCCTCGAACAGCTGGTTCTCGGTGACCAGGAACGCCAGCAGCGGGGCGCAGCGCTCCGATTCGGCGATCAGCCTGCGGAGCGCGTCGGCGGCGCTGTCCTCGTCCAGCCGCGCGGCCGTGATGGCCGCCTCCAGCTCCCGCAGCCCGAAGTCCTCCAGGGCCCGGATCAGGCTGTCCCGCCCGGCGAAGTGCCGGTGCAGGGTGGCCCGCCCGATGCCCGCCCCGCGGGCGACCTCGTCCATCGTCGCGCTGCCCTTGCGGGAGAGAAGGGCAGCCGCGGACCGCAGTACCTGCTCACGATCAACCGTCATGAGACAAGGATAACCGATATGAGACATCAACGTCTCAACAGAAAATCCGGTGCCCCACGTGGGGCCCTTCGGAAGGATGCCTGGATGAAGCCACTGCTGCTACTCGATGTCGACGGCCCGCTGAATCCCTACGGGGGCAAGCCCGAGCGCCGCCCGGAGGGGTACGGGACGCATCGGATGCGGCCGGAGGGCTGGCACGGGAGCAAGCCGCTGCGGGTCTGGCTCAATCCGGACCACGGCCGGGAGCTGCTGGCCCTCGCGGACCGCTATGAGCTGGTGTGGGCGACGACCTGGAAGGGGGAGGCCAATCACTGGATATCCCCGCCACTGGGCCTGCCGGAGCTGCCGTTTATCGACTGGCCGGTTATGCATGGGGCGGCGCCTTATGGCACTTTCTGGAAGACCCAGTACATCCTCGACTATGCGGCGGGCCGGCCCTTTGCCTGGCTGGACGACGATATCGGCGCACTGGACCGGGAGTTCGTGGCCCGTAACCACCTCGCCGCCGCCCTGCTGCTCCATGTCGATCACCGGATCGGGCTGACCCGACCGGATTTTCAGGCTCTGGAGGAGTGGGCGGCGGCGCTGTAGAAAGCGGCCCCGGGACAGGCCCTGGGGGAAGGTCCGGGGCTACCGCTTGGCGGTGGCCCAGGCATGCTGGGTCAGCAGATCGGCCTTGACCTCGGCCAGCTGGACCGCGACCGCCGAGGGCGCGGTGCCGCCCCGGCCGTTACGGGAGGCAAGGGCGCCGGAGACCTGGAGCACGGTCCGGACATCCGGTGTCAGATGCTCGGAGATCTTGGCGAACTGCTCGTCGGAGAGCTGGTCCAGCTCGATGCCCTGCGCCTCGCACTCCTTGACGCACTCCCCCGCGACCTCATGGGCGACCCGGAACGGCACGCCCTGCCGCACCAGCCACTCCGCGATATCGGTGGCCAGGGAGAATCCGGCGGGGGCCAGCTCCTCCATCCGCTCACGGTGGACCGTGAGGGTGGCCATCATCCCCGTGAACGCGGGCAGCAGGACCTCAAGGGTGTCGCAGGAGTCGAAGACCGGCTCCTTGTCCTCCTGGAGGTCGCGGTTGTAGGCGAGGGGCAGCGCCTTGAGGGTGGCCATCAGTCCGGTGAGATTGCCGATGAGCCGGCCGGACTTGCCACGGGCCAGTTCGGCGATGTCCGGGTTCTTCTTCTGCGGCATGATCGAGGAGCCGGTGGAGAAGGCGTCATGGAGAGTGACGAAGGAGAACTCCTTCGTGTTCCAGATGATGATCTCTTCGGCGATCCGGGAGAGATTGATGCCGGCCATCGCGGTGATAAAGGCGAACTCGGCGACGAAGTCCCGGGAGGCGGTGCCGTCGATGGAGTTTCCGGCGGAGCCCCGCTCGAAGCCGAGGTCCGCGGCGACGGCCTCGGGGTCGAGGCCCAGGGAGGAGCCCGCCAGGGCGCCCGAGCCGTAGGGCGAGACGGCGGTCCGCTCGTCCCACTGCCGCAGCCGCTCGGCGTCCCGGGAGAGGGACTGCACATGGGCGAGGACATGGTGGGCGAAGAGCACCGGCTGGGCGTGCTGGAGATGGGTGCGGCCCGGCATGGCGACATCGGGGTGGGCCTCGGCCAGACCCACCAGCGCGTCCTGGAGTTCGGCGAGCAGTCCGCCGATGATCCGGGCATGGTCGCGGAGGTACATCCGGAAGAGGGTGGCCACCTGGTCGTTCCGGGAGCGGCCGGCCCGCAGCTTGCCGCCCAGGTCGGGGCCGAGGCGCTCCAGCAGCCCCCGCTCCAGCGCGGTGTGCACATCCTCGTCGGCGATGGTTCCGACGAAGGAGCCGTCGGCGACATCCGCCTCCAGCTGGTCGAGTCCGGCGATCATCCGGGTGAGCTCGTCGCGGGTGAGCAGCCCCGCCTTGTGCAGGACCCGGGCATGCGCCCGGGATCCGGCGATGTCATAGGGCGCCAGTCGCCAGTCGAAGTGAACGGACGCGGACAGCTTGGCCAGGGCCTCGGCCGGACCGTCGGCGAACCGGCCGCCCCAGAGCCGGACATCACCGTTGTTGCTGCTCACAGCTTGAGCTCCTCTGACGAGTGGCGGGGCCACCGCCTCCCCGGAGAGAGGGGAGGCGGGGCCGGGTGGAACGGTCAGGCGTTCAGGTCACGCCGGGCGGCGATCTTCGCCGAGAGGCTGAAGATCTCGATAAAGCCCTGGGCCTTCGACTGGTCGAAGGTGTCACCGGTGTCATAGGTGGCGAGGTTGAAGTCGTAGAGCGACTCTTCGGACTTCCGGCCGGTGACCACGGCACGGCCGCCGTGGAGGGTCATCCGGATATCGCCCGTCACATGCTGGTTGGCCTCGTTGATAAAGCCGTCCAGCGCGCGCTTCAGCGGGGAGAACCAGAGGCCGTCGTAGACCAGCTCGCCCCAGCGCTGCTCGACCTGCCGCTTGTAACGGGCCAGCTCGCGCTCGACGGTGACGTTCTCCAGCTCCTGGTGGGCGGTGATCAGCGCGATGGCGCCGGGAGCCTCGTAGACCTCACGGGACTTGATGCCCACCAAGCGGTCTTCGACGATGTCGATCCGGCCGATGCCCTGGGCGCCGGCCCGCTCGTTGAGCTGCTGGATCGCCTGGAGGACGGTGACCGGCTTGCCGTCGATGGCGACCGGGACACCCTCCTTGAAGGAGATGACGACCTCGTCGGCCTCGCGCGGTTCGGCGGGGTTGGAGGTGTACTCGTAGATGTCCTCGATCGGCGCGTTCCAGATGTCTTCCAGGAAGCCGGTCTCGACGGCGCGGCCGAAGACGTTCTGGTCGATGGAGTACGGGGACTTCTTGCTGGTGGCGATCGGGAGCTGCTTCGCCTCGGAGAAGGCGATCGCCTTGTCCCGGGTCATCGCGTAGTCACGGACCGGCGCAATGCACTTGAGGTCGGGCCCGAGCGCGGTGATCCCGGCCTCGAAGCGCACCTGGTCGTTGCCCTTGCCGGTGCAGCCGTGGGCGACGATGCCGGCGTTGTGCTTGCGGGCGGCGGCGACCAGGTGCTTGACGATGGTGGGCCGGGAGAGGGCCGAGACCAGCGGGTAGCGGTCCATGTAGAGGGCGTTGGCCTTGATCGCCGGAAGGCAGTACTCGTCGGCGAACTCGTCCCGCGCGTCGGCCACCTCGGCCTCGACCGCGCCGCAGGCGAGCGCCCGCTTGCGGATGACGTCGAGGTCCTCGCCGCCCTGGCCGACGTCGACGGCGACCGCGATGACCTCCGCGCCCGTCTCCTCGGCGATCCAGCCGATGGCGACGGACGTGTCCAGACCGCCCGAATAGGCGAGTACGACGCGCTCGGACACGGGCTTCTCCTTAACGATGCATTCGGTGATGGCATAAGTATGCATGATCCCGTATGTTTCGTCAACGCCCCCGTTCGGCGGAGCGCGGACCCGGACGGACCGGCCCCGGGCGCGGGGCCGCCGCGCGGTGCCTACGGTCGGGAGACATGCGACTCCGCCTCCTTCCGGCCGCCGTCCTGCTGCTGTTCGCGGCCGGGGCGGCCGCCTTCGCGCCCCCTCCGGCCCCGGCGGGGCCCGGCTCCGTACCCCGGCCCGCCGCCGTACCGGCACCGTCCGTACCGGCACCCACCGAACCCGCACCGTCCGAACCCCCGCCGTCCGAACCCCCGCCGTCCGAACCCCCGCCGTCCGAACCCGTACCGCCGGATCCGGCGCCGGAGGCCCCGCTGCCGGAGCGGATGGCGGACACCGGCGGCGGTTCGCAGCTGATCACCGCGGTGGCCCCGGACACGGGCGCCACGACGGGCCGGGTGGTGTGGTGGGACCGCGGGGCCGACGGCCGTTGGACGGAGACGGGCTCGGCGCCCGCGCGGTTCGGGGCGAACGGTCTGGTGGCGGGCGGGGCGCGGGTGCAGGGCACCTCGACCACCCCGGTCGGCCTCTACGATCTGCCGTACGCCTTCGGTATCGCGCCGGCGCCGGAGGGGACCGGGTATCCGTTCCGGGCGGTGACGGACCGGTCCTACTGGTGTCAGGACAACGACTCCACCGAGTACAACCGCTGGGTGGAGGGCCTGCCGGCGGACTGCCGGGCGGCAGAGTCGGAACGCATGATCGACTACGGCGTCCAGTACACGCACGGTCTGGTGGTGGGCTTCAACTACGACCGGCCGGTGCGCGGCCGGGGGGCCGGGATCTTCCTCCATGTGAACGGGGCGGGTCCGACGGCGGGCTGTGTCTCGGTCCCGGCCGATGCGATGGCGCGGATCCTGGTCTGGGCCGATCCCGCGCGGCAGCCGCATATCGCCATCGGAACGGAGTCGGGGCCCACGGCCGTCGCACGCGGGTGAGCGTGCGGCGGCCGTGGGCCCCGTCCGGCTTCGGCGGACCGTAGCGGTCCGTGGCGGACCGCGGTCAGCGGGCTCCCTGGGCGAGCCTGAGCAGATGGTCGGCGAGCGCCTGGCCGCCGACCGGGTCCCGGCTGATGAGCATCAGGGTGTCGTCTCCGGCGATGGTGCCGAGGATGTCGTGCAGTTCCGCCTGGTCGATGGCGGAGGCGAGGAACTGCGCCGCTCCGGGCGGGGTGCGGAGCACGACCAGATTGGCCGAGGCTTCGGCGGAGATCAGCAGTTCGCCGGAGAGCCGGCGCATCCGCTCCTCCTTGGCGGACTCCCCCAGGGGCGCCTGGGGGGTCCGGAAGCCGCCCTCGCTGGGGACCGCGTAGATCAGCTCACCACCGGTGTTGCGGATCTTCACGGCGCCCAGTTCGTCAAGGTCCCGGGAGAGCGTCGCCTGGGTGACGCTGAGCCCGTTGTCGGCGAGCAGCTTGGCAAGCTGGCTCTGGGAACGCACCGGCTGGCGGTTGAGGATGTCCACGATCCGCCGGTGGCGGGCCATCCGGGTCTGCGGCACCGCGGGACCGCCGGCCTCCGCCATCTGTGCCGCTACCGCGGCGGCCTGGGCATCGCGTGCGTCCCGGTCGTCCTGTGCCGCACTGTCTCGCGCCTCGGTCATCGTCGACTCATTCCCCGTTCCGTCCTTCCGCCTCGTCCAGAATGCCGGGCAGTGCCTGGAGGAGGGCGTCCACAGCCTCCTCTCCGATGGTCAGTGGCGGCATCAGCCGTACGACATCGGGGGCGGGCGCATTGACCAGGAACCCGGCGCCCTGAGCCGCCTTCTGCACCTGGGGCGCGAGGGGCTCGTTGAGCACGATACCCAGCAGCAGTCCGGCACCGCGGACATGGGACACCCGAGGGTCGTTCAGCGTTTCGATCCCGTGGCGGATCCTCTCACCGAGCCGCTTGACCTCGTCGAGGAGTCCTCCGGCCGCGATGGTGTCGAGGACGGCGAGTCCGGCGGCGCAGGCGACGGGGTTGCCGCCGAAGGTGGTGCCGTGCTGGCCGGGCTTCAGCAGGTCGGTGGCGGGGCCGAAGACCAGGGTGGCGCCGAGGGGCAGTCCGCCGCCGAGTGCCTTGGCGAGGGTGACCACATCGGCCTCGACGCCTTCCGCCTGGGCGGCGAACCAGTGACCGGTACGGCCGATGCCGGTCTGTACCTCGTCGAGGACCAGGAGCGTGCCGGTGGCCCGGGTGATCTCACGCGCCTCGGTGAGATAGCCCTTCGGCGGGGTCACCACACCGTTCTCGCCCTGGATGGGCTCGATGACCACCAGGGCGGTGTCCTCGGTGACGGCGGCACGCAGGGCTTCCGCGTCGCCGTACGGCACATGGGTGACTTCGCCGGGCAGCGGCCGGAAGGGCTCCTGTTTGGCGGGCTGGCCGGTGAGTGCGAGGGCGCCCATGGTGCGGCCGTGGAAGCCGCCGTGGGTGGCGACCATCCGGTGGCGGCCGGTGAGACGGCCGATTTTGAAGGCGGCCTCGTTGGCCTCGGCGCCCGAGTTGCAGAAGAAGACCCGGCCAGGGCGGCCGGACAGCTGGATCAGCCGTTCGGCGAGGGCGACGGTGGGTTCGGCGATAAAGAGGTTGGAGATATGGCCGAGGGCGGCGATCTGGCGGCTGACGGCCTCGACGACGGCGGGGTGGCCGTGGCCGAGGGCATTGACCGCGATACCGCCCACGAAGTCGGTGTAGGTCCGGCCGTCGGCGTCCCGGACGGTGGCACCCTCGCCGTGGACGAGGGCGACTCCGGGGGTGCCGTAGTTGTCGGTCATGACGTCCTGCCACCGCCGGACGTTCTGCTGGTTGGTCGTCATACGGCTGTCTCCCCCTGGGTCCCCGGGGTGCCGGGGGCCGTCGGTCCGTCGGGCAGGACCATCGTGCCGATGCCTTCGTCGGTGAAGATCTCCAGCAGGATGGAGTGCGGTACGCGGCCGTCGATGACGCGTGCCGTGTGGACACCGTTGCGTACGGCGTGGAGGCAGCCCTCCATCTTGGGGACCATGCCGCTGGAGAGCGAGGGCAGGAGCTTCTCCAGTTCGGTGGCGGTGAGCCGGCTGATGACCTCGTCGCTGTTGGGCCAGTCCTCGTAGAGGCCCTCGACGTCGGTGAGGACCATCAGGGTCTCCGCGTCCAGCGCCGCAGCGAGTGCCGCAGCCGCCGTATCAGCATTGACGTTGTAGACATGTCCGTCGTCCTCTGCGCGGGCGATCGACGAGACGACGGGGATCCGGCCGTTCTCCAGGAGGGCTTCGACGACCCCGGTGTCGATCGCGCTGATCTCACCGACCCGCCCGATGTCGACGAGTTCGCCGTCTATGGAGGGCCGGTGCTTGGTGGCGGTGATGGTGTGGGCGTCCTCGCCGGTGATACCGACGGCGAGCGGCCCGTGCTCGTTGAGCAGCCCGACCAGTTCGCGCTGCACCTGGCCGGCGAGGACCATCCGGACGACGTCCATGGCCTCGGGGGTGGTGACGCGCAGTCCGGCCTTGAATTCGCTGTCGATGCCCTGGAGGTCGAGCTGGGCACTGATCTGGGGTCCGCCGCCGTGGACGACGACGGGCCTGAGTCCGGCGTGGTGGAGGAAGACGACGTCCTGGGCGAAGGCGGCCTTGAGGTCTTCGTCGACCATGGCGTTGCCGCCGAATTTGATGACGACGGTCTTCCCGTGGTGCCGGGTCAGCCAGGGCAGGGCCTCGATGAGGGTCCGGGCCTTGGGGAGCGCGGTGTGCTTCCGGGTGCTCATGAGCTGTACGCGCTGTTCTCGTGGACGTAGTCGGCGGTGAGGTCGTTGGTCCAGATCACGGCCGACTCGGAGCCGGCGGAGAGGTCGGCGGTGATGCCGACTTCACGGAAGCGCATGTCGACGAGTTCACGGTCCTCGCCGAAGGAGCCGTTCTTGCAGACCCAGACGCCGTTGATGGCGACATTGAGCCGGTCGGGTTCGAAGGCGGCGCCGGTGGTGCCGATGGCGGAGAGCACCCGGCCCCAGTTGGGGTCCTCGCCGTGGATGGCGCATTTGAGAAGGTTGTTCCGGGCGATGGACCGGCCGACCTCGACGGCGTCGGCCTCGGTGGCGGCGCCGATGACCTCGATGCGGATGTCCTTGGAAGCCCCTTCGGCGTCGCCGACGAGCTGGCGGGCGAGATCGTCGCAGACGGAGCGCACTCCGGCGGCGAAGTCCTCGTATCCGGGGGTGGTGCCGGAGGCGCCGGAGCCGAGCAGCAGCACGGTGTCGTTGGTGGACATACAGCCGTCGGAGTCGACCCGGTCGAAGGTGGTCCGGGTGGCGTCGCGCAGGGCGCGGTCGAGGGTGGCGGAGTCCAGGTCGGCGTCGGTGGTGAGGACGACGAGCATGGTGGCGAGCCCGGGGGCGAGCATTCCGGCGCCCTTGGCCATCCCGCCGACGGTCCAGCCGTCGCCCCGGTGGACGGCGGTCTTGTGGACCGTGTCGGTGGTCTTGATGGCAATGGCGGCCTTGTCGCCGCCGTCCTCGCTGAGCTGGGCGGCCGCGGTGTCGAGGCCGGGCAGCAGCTTGTCCATGGGCAGCAGGGTGCCGATCAGGCCGGTGGAGGCCACGGCGATCTCTCCGGCGCTCTGTCCGAGGACCTCGGCGGCCTTCTCGGCGGTGGCGTGGGTGTCCTGGAAGCCCTGGGGGCCGGTGCAGGCGTTGGCCCCGCCCGAGTTGAGGACGACGGCCGTGACGGCGCCGCCCTTGAGGACCTGCTCGGACCAGAGCACGGGAGCGGCCTTGACGCGGTTGGCGGTGAAGACTCCGGCGGCGGTGCGGCGGGGTCCGGTGTTGACGACGAGAGCCAGGTCGGGATTGCCGTTCTGTTTGATTCCTGCCGCGATACCCGCGGCAGTGAATCCTTGAGCTGCGGTGACGCTCACTGGGTCTCCTCTGTGGCGGCGGTGGCCGCGGATGCGTTCCTGGATGCGCTGTCCGGTGCGGTGGCGCTGGTCCTCATGGGGCGACGCCGATCGTGGAGAGCCCGGTCCCCTCGGGGAGCCCGAGCGCGATGTTCATGCTCTGGACGGCGCCGCCCGCGGTGCCCTTGGTGAGGTTGTCGATGGCGCTGATGGCGATGATCCGGCCCGCGGCCTCGTCGAGAGCGACCTGGACCTGGACCGCGTTGGAGCCGTAGACGGAGGCGGTCGCGGGCCACTGCCCCTCGGGAAGCAAGTGGACGAAGGGCTCGTCGGCGAACGCCTTCCCGTAGGCCGCGCGGACGTCGGCGGCGCTGGTGCCGGGAAGCGCTCTGACGGAGCAGGTGGCGAGGATGCCCCGGGCCATGGGGGCCAGGGTGGGTGTGAAGGAGACCGTCACCGGCCGCCCCGCGACGGCGCCGAGGTTCTGGATCATCTCGGGGGTGTGCCGGTGGCCGCCGCCCACGCCGTACGGGCTCATCGAGCCCATGACCTCGGATCCCAGCAGATGCGGCTTGGGCGCCTTGCCGGCACCCGAGGTGCCCGACGCGGCGGTGATCACGGCCTCGGGCTCGGCCAGCCCCGCCGCGTACGCCGGGAAGAGCGCGAGCGTCACCGCGGTCGGATAGCACCCGGGCACCGCGATCCGGCGGGCCCCGGCGAGCTTCTGCCGGGCCCCGGGCAGCTCCGGCAGCCCGTAGGGCCAGGTCCCCGCATGCGCGGAGCCGTAGAACTTCTCCCAGTCGGCGGCGGACTCCAGCCGGAAGTCGGCACCCATGTCGACCACGAGCGCCGCGTCGCCCAGCTGTTCCGCGACGGCGGCGGACTGTCCGTGCGGCAGCGCCAGGAAGACCACGTCGTGCCCCGCGAGCACCTCGGCCGTCGTCTCCTCCAGCACCCGGCCGGCCAGCGGCATGAGGTGCGGCTGGAGCGAACCGAGCGCCTGCCCGGCGTTCGAATGCGCCGTGAGGGCACCCACCTCGACACCGGGATGCGCGAGCAGCAGCCTGAGCAGCTCCCCGCCCGCATATCCGCTCGCGCCCGCCACTGCGACACGTACCACCATCGAACCCTCCTTGCCGATGGCATGACTATACGCAGTGCCGAACTTTTATGCAATCACCCCAATGGCCGACAGCCGGTCCGCGCGGTGGAGCCGCCGCCGGGCATCCGCGCCCGGCGGCGGACCGTAAGGGAG
This sequence comes from Streptomyces sp. NPDC003691, assembly GCF_053981115.1. Classification (NCBI taxonomy): domain Bacteria; kingdom Bacillati; phylum Actinomycetota; class Actinomycetes; order Kitasatosporales; family Streptomycetaceae; genus Streptomyces; species Streptomyces sp. NPDC003691. The sequence continues at coordinate 11,704 of NZ_JBSFNQ010000088.1, forward strand.
GGGGACGGCCCGTGACGCCGGGCCGGCGGCCGGCGGGGAGTGCGTCAGGACCGCGTCGCGGTTCCGCACTCGTCTTCGGTGGACCCGCCCTGCCCGACCGGCGAGCTGCGGTCGTACGGATCGACCTCCGTGCCGGACGCGACCGCCGGGCGGTCGGTCCCGAAGGGCGGGTTGAAGTAGCCCGTGGGGGTGCCGCAGCCGCCGTTGGTCATGTCGTACTTGTGCGACACGATCGAGAAGGTGCCCGGTTTGGTGATCACCTTGCCGGGGTCGTCCCAGCTCAGGACCAGCTCGCGCCGGACGATGGTGCGGACGATTTCGCCATCGCTCTCCCGGGCCCGGGTGACCGGGTAGACGTAGGTGACATCGGCGGTCACCCGGAGTGCGCCTCGTTCGCCCTCGCGGTAGGTGAGCCGGCCCCGGGTCTTCACGACATCGCCGACCAGCCGGGTACGGGAAGGCTCGAAGCGGCTGAAGAGCAGGAGGGGGTCGTTCTTCGCGCTCGGGGTCCGGAAGCCGGTACTCAGCAGGTTCCGGACGTCCTTCTGATACGGGTTGATCAGCGCGATCGCCTGCTCGGGGCGTTCCCCGCGCAGCACCCGGCGGTCCAGGCCGGACGCGACGAGGAAGTCCCGGCTGCGGGCGAGGGCCCGTTCGACCTCGGCCGCGTTCATCCAGCCGACGGCCCCGGCCTTCGGCACGGTGATTCCCGCCGCTCCGTCCGCCCAGGCCGCCGCCGGCGAGCCGCGGAACGGCTCGTCCGCGGTGGGGCGCTGGGCCGCCTCGGCCGGGGGTATCCGGGGCGACGAGTCGGTGCCGTCGAACAGGTTCACCACCCGGTCCGGTACGAGCGCCACCACCAGCAGCAGCACCGCGGCCAGCAGCCCGGCCAGATACCAGCCGGTACGGCGCTTCGGCCGCGCGGGCGTGTAGGTGCGCCAGCCCTCCTGACCGCGGGCAGGCTCCGCGCGCAGCCGCCGTGTCACGTCGCGGGCGCGCGCCGACGGCTCCTTCGGTGCGCCGGCGGCACCCGCCACCGACTCGCGCAGAAACCGCTCCCACTCCTCGTCGGACCTGGACGAGCCGTCCGGCTCCGTACCCGCACCCATCCTCGAACCCCCCTGTTGATCATCGTTGCACGGCCCGCTCTCCGGGGCGCGCCCGCATGATCGCACAGGGAACCGACGGCGGCTCCGGGCGGGCGAACGGTCCCGCGCCGGCCCGGCCGGCCGGCCGAAGTGCCCGGTCAGGGCTGCCGCACCCCGGCGTACCCTCTCTTCCGTGTCCGCCTCCCGTCTGCACCGTGTCGCCGTTCTCGTCCTGGAGGGCGCGAAGCCGCTGGACGTCGGCATTCCGGCGCAGGTCTTCACGACCCGCGCGAGCATGCCGTACGAGGTACGGGTCTGCGGGGCGGCGCCCGGTCGTGTGGCCGGGGGCGACGGGCTGTCGTACGACGTCGCCCACGGGCTGTCCGCGCTGGAGTGGGCCGATATCGTCTTCGTCCCCGGATACCGGTTCCCGGGCCGCGACGATCCGCCGCGGGCGGTCGTCGACGCCCTGGTCGCCGCCCATGACCGGGGTGCGCGGCTCGCCGCCATCTCGACGGGGGCGTTCGCGCTGGCCGCCACGGGTCTGCTCGACGGGAAGCGCGCCACGACGCACTGGCACTACGCGCGGGCCCTCGCGGCGAAGTATCCGCTGGTCCGGGTCGACGAGAACGTCCTCTTCGTCGACGAGGGCACGGTGCTGACATCGGCCGGCGCGGCCTCGGGCATCGACCTGTGCCTCCATGTCCTCCGGGGCGACCTCGGCGTCGCCGCGTCGAACCACGCGGCCCGGCGTCTGGTCGCGGCCCCGTACCGGAGCGGCGGCCAGGCGCAGTACGTGCCGCGGAGCCTGCCCGAGCCGCTGGGCGAGCGGTTCGCCGCGACCCGCGAGTGGGCGCTGCACCGGCTGGCCGAGCCCCTCACGCTGGAACGGCTCGCCCGGCACGCCGCCGTATCGCCGCGTACCTTCTCGCGGCGCTTCGCCGAGGACACGGGGTACACGCCGATGGAGTGGGTGATGCGCGCCCGTATCGACCTCGCCCGTGAGCTGCTCGAACGATCGGACCGGCAGGTCGAGCGGATCGCCGCCGACACCGGGCTGGGGACGGGCGCGAATCTGCGGCTGCACTTCCACCGCGTCCTCGGCACGACGCCCACCGAGTACCGGCGGACCTTCACCCGGGGCGAGTGACGCCCTCCCGCCGCCTGGCGCGATCCTTGTGAACCCTGGCGATCGCGCCGCTGTCACGGGCGGAGGCGGCGGGCGACAGTGAGGGGGAACCGAAGGGACACCTCTCATGACACGCATCGCCATCAACGGATTCGGCCGCATCGGACGCAATGTGCTGCGTGCGCTGCTGGAACGCGACAGCGACCTGGAGATCGTCGCGGTCAACGACCTGACGGAGCCCGCCGTCCTGGCCCGGCTGCTCGCCTTCGACTCGACGGCGGGCCGGCTGGGCCGCCCGGTGTCCGTGGACGGCGACACCCTCGTCGTCGACGGCCGCCGTATCGCGGTGCTCGCCGAGCGCGACCCGGTGCAGCTGCCGTGGGCGGCGCTCGGCGTGGACATCGTGCTGGAGGCGACCGGCCGTTTCACCTCGGCCGCGGCCGCCCGCGCCCATCTCGTGGCCGGCGCCCGGAAGGTCCTGGTCGGCGCGCCGTCCGAGGGTGCCGATGTGACGCTGGCGTACGGGGTCAATACGGACGCGTACGACCCGGACCGGCACACGATCGTCTCGAACGCCTCCTGCACCACCAACGCCCTGGCGCCGCTGGCCGCGGTGCTCGACGGCCTGGCGGGCATCGAGCACGGCTTCATGACGACGGTGCACGCCTACACGCAGGAGCAGAACCTCCAGGACGGCCCGCATCGCGACGCGCGCCGTGCCCGGGCGGCCGCCGTCAACATCGTGCCGACCACGACGGGCGCCGCCAAGGCGATCGGGCTCGTCCTGCCGGGCCTGGACGGCAGGTTGTCGGGCGACTCCATCCGGGTGCCGGTCCCGGTGGGTTCGATCGTCGAGCTCAATACGACCGTCACCCGGGCCGTGACGCGCGACGAGGTGCTCGCGGCGTACCGGGCCGCGGCGGAGGGGCCGCTCGCGGGCATCCTGGAGTACTCGGACGACCCGCTCGTCTCGTCCGACATCACGGGCAACCCCGCCTCGTCGGTCTTCGACTCGGAGCTGACCCGGGTGGACGGCAACCGTGTGAAGGTGGTCGCCTGGTACGACAACGAGTGGGGTTTCTCCCACCGTGTGATCGACACGCTGGAACTCCTCGCCGGGCGCTGACCGGTGGCGGGGCGGGGCGGCGCGGCTCCCGGGAGCTGGTTCCTACCTGCGGGGCACCAGGTCGTACATCACGGCGCGGGGCAGGGACGGGTTGGCCGCCGCGGCTTCCGCCACCTGGGGGTCGGTGTCGGTGAGCAGCTCCGCGACGCGGTGCGGCGGAAGGGCCGGATGAGCGGCGGCCAGGGGGCGCGCCCCGTCGTCCGCCAGGCAGTTGAGCAGCGCCGGGCCCGTCGCGCGGGGGTGCCGGGCGATTTCGCGGAGCGCTTTCCGTACGGGCGGTTCCTGCCGGGTCAGGTCCTCCAGCAGCGCGCGGGGCGCGTCCGGGTTGGCGGCCACCCCGGCACTGACCCGGGCTCCGTGCCGGCCGGTCATGGCGCGCAGTTGCGCTTCGGAGAGACCGGGGTGCGAAGCGACGGACGTCACCACCTTCGCGTCGGGATCGACGGCCAGCCGGTCACGGATTCCGGCCGGCAGGTCACGTCTCCGGGCCACGAGCATGCGGACGGCGGGCTCCGGTGACCCGGCCAGTTCCGCGGTCTCGGCGGGAGTGGCGGCGGCGATCCGCGGGAGCAGGACCGGGCCGATCCTGACGGCACCGGCCAGCCGGACCAGCACGTCGAGCGGCACCCGCGGATGATGGGCGAGCCTGCGCCGCACATCGTGGCCGCGGTCCTCAGCGAGAACGCGGATCAGCGCCTCGCCGACCGCGGGATTGCCGGCGAGGTCGGCCCGGACACCGGGATACGGGTCGGAGGCGAGCCGTCCGGCTGTCTCCGGCGGCAGGTCGGCCCGGGCCGCGAGGGCCGTGCGGAGCAGCGGTGAGGGGTGGTCGGCGAAGCCGGCGACGGCGTCGGTGGGGGTGGCCGGGTTCTCCAGTGCCATCAGCTGTATCCCGTGCACGGTGGACTCGTGGGTGCCGTCGCAGGAGTCGCCGGGCAGCAGCTCGCACGCCTGCCGGGGACAGTGCGGGTCGTGTACGAACGGAGTCTCCTCGCGGTCGCAGACCCGGCATCGCCGGGGCGGGGGGAGGCCCTCGCCGGTGAGCAGTGCCGCCAGCAGAGGCGGAGGGGTGACCGGGTTGGCCGCTGCCGCACGGCGGACATCGGCGTGCGGATGCCCGGCCAGTGCCGCGGCGGTTTCGGCCGGAGCCCGCGGGGCGAGCTCCGCGACGACCCTCACGTCCGTGTCCGCGGCGAGCAACTCCACCACATCGGGCGGGAGTCCGGGGCAGGCCGCCAACTCCTCCCGGTGTTCGGCGGCCGGGTCCACCGCGAGGAGGCGGGCCCATTCCGGTCTTCCGGCGTGTTGGGAGAGGAGAGCGAGGGCGGCGCGCGGCTGAGCCGCGGGGTCGATGTCGGCGGTGGTCAGCCGGCCGTTGTACGCGAGCCGTACGGTGCTCTCCCCGACGCGCGCCGCCAGGGCGACCGCCTGGGCACGGCCGAGGTCCGCGCGGCAGGCGAGGTCGTCGGCCAGGTCCGCGTCCGCGCGTTCGATCAGCCGGTCGACCAGTTCGGGCGGCAGGGCGGGGTTGGCCGCCAGCCCGGACAGAAGGTGATGCACAGCGGCATCCTGCCCGGGCCGGGGCCGGAGCGCCCGCGGTTTTCGGGGTGGTGGGCGGGGCGGGGCCTCGCGGGCCGGGCGCCGGGGTGGCGCCCGCGCGGGGCCGGGTAGAGCAGCGGGAACAGCAGGTGCCCCGCGGTCCTGCGGTGGATGAGGACCCGGCGGCCGCACGGGGCCGGGGCCGGCCGCCGGTCGTCCGGAGCGGGGCGCGGGGCGGGGCGCGGGGCGGTCTCGGCCGTCTCTTCGGATCTTGCCGGGCCGCGCTGTCCGCGGTCGGCCGGGCCCGGCTCTCCGGACCGCGAACCATCGCCCTGTGTCACCAATTCGTGTCATTGCGTGAGCACTTCGGCATGGGTCGTGCGGAGGCGGGCAGAACCCGGACCGGGGAGGGTTCGACTGTTTGTACGGGAGGTGCGCGGTGCTGGTCGACGGTTTCAGCAGGTTGAGGCGGTGGTGGCCGCTGCCGGGCGGTGACGGCGGCCCGGGTGGCGGCGAGGTGGTCTTCACGGCGGACTTCGCCTCGACCACCCAGTGGGTGGCGGGGCGTTCCTGGGCCTATCCGGGGGGCGGCCCGGAGAACCCCGGGGACAACAAGCTGGATCATCTGGTGGAGGATCCGGCGTACAGCAGAGGCGGAGTGTTCCGGGCGACCCGGCGGGAGGACGGGAAGTGGGACGCGGGCCTGCTCACGACGGAAGGCAGCGAGCAGGGCTTCATGGTGCGCGCCGGCGATGTGCTGGAGGCGCGGGTGCGGCTGCCGGAGGAAATCGGGGCCTGGCCGGCGATCTGGACCTGGCGCGACGGCGACCAGGAGATCGACGTCTTCGAGTACCACCCGGACAATCCGGATCTGCTGGAGCTGTCGAACCGGGTCCGGGGCGGCCACCGCTACTACCGGGATCCGGCGATCGAACCGGGCGGCTGGGTGGATTTCACGGTGGAGCTGGGTGCGCGTTCGGTGGTGTGGTGGGTGAACGGCCGGCGGGTGTTCGCCGACTACCGGGGGGTGGGCAGACGCTGGCAGGCGTATCTCATCGTCAACCTCTCGGTCTGCGCCGGGCGTTACCACCCGGCACCCGACCCGGCCGTCTCGGAGATGTCGTACGAGGTGGAGAGGCTGGTGATCCGGCGGAGCTGACGGGAGCGGCGGGGCGGCGGGTCAGCTCTCGACGGTGACCCGGACCGGGGTGCCGTCCGCCGCGAAGTGCACGGCGGGCCAGTAACCGTCCGGCATCCGTCCGCCCGTGTCCTGGTAGTGGAGGGCGAAGCCGCCATCGGGGCTGACGACGAGGTCGCTGGGGTGCATCGCCGTGGTGAACTCGGCGCGGTCCTCGTCGGTGTCGGAGGGGTCCGCTCCCCACTCCCAGAGATGCTCGACGGCGGTACGGCGGACCGCGCCGAAGTCGGCGAGCAGATTCCGCACCCTGAGCAGCAGCCCGGTGACGGACGGAAGCGGCGGGGAGGGGGCGGTGCCGGGGCCCGTGCCGGGAGCGGGTTTCGCGGCGGAGCCGGGCGGGGTGCCGGTGTCCGTGTCGGTGCCGGTGTCCGTGCCCCTGTCCGTGCCCCTGTCTGTGTCTGTGTCCGTGTCTGTGTCGAACGAGACCACCAGGTCCCGGCCGTCCGGGAGGCGGACCGTGGCCCATCCGGTGTCGGTGAAGTCGTCGGCGCCGAGCATGGGTTCCTCCCGGGCGGATGGTGGTCAGGGCCGCCGTGCGACGGTCCCGTCTTCGCATTCTTCCGTCCCGACCGTACGCTCCGGCACCGCCCTCCCCAGGGCGCTGCCGCGGCGGTGGTGGAAGAGCGTGAGGACGGCGAGCGGCTGGAGCGCCGCGGCGGTCAGCAGGGCAAGGGTGAGGGAGTGGGCGGCGAGTGGTCCGGCGGCGGCCGCGCCCACGGCGAAGCCGGTGATCTTCAGGCTGGCCCCGGTGGTGAAGATCCGGCCGCGCAGGCGTACCGGTGATTCCCGGTGCCGGATCGCGAAGACCGCCGTGAGCTGCGGTCCTTCGCCCGCGCCCAGCAGGACGGCACCGGCGACGACGGCGAGGGGGTGGGGCAGGGACAGCAGGGTCAGGGCGACGGCGAGTACGGCCGTACTCGCCCCCAGGACCGTCTCGGGGCGCGGGCGGTTCCGGCGGCGGGCCTGCAGGGCGTTGGCGGTGAGGGCGGCGGCCGCGACGACGGCGAGCAGCAGGGTTCCCCCGGTGGCGGAGCCGAACGCCCGCTCTCCGAGGAGCGGCGCGCAGGCCAGGAAGGTGCCCTGGCCGACGCAGGAGACGACCGAGGCGGTGGTGGCACGGGCCAACGGGCCGGTGCGCGCGATCGCCCGGAATCCGTCGGCGACTTCCTCGCCGACGGACCGGAGGGAGAGCGTGGAACGGGACAGGTGGGCGGCGCCTTGGAGAGGGGCCGTCCCGGCGCGGGTGCGGCCGGGACCGCCGGGGCCGTAGCGGGGTCCGCCGGAACCCGGGAGGGCGAGGGCCGCCGGGAGGGCCATGGCGACCAGGGCCGCGGCGGCCGCGACCGCGGTGTTCGCGCCCGCGAGCAGGGCGGCGCCTCCGGCGAGCACGGGGCCGGTGAGCCCGGCGGCGTTGAAGGTCATCGCGTCCAGCGCGTTGGCGCGGTCGAGCCTGCCGGGCGGTGTGATCCGGGGCAGCTGGGAGGTCCAGCCGCCCGCGACGGCGGGGGCGAGGAATCCGGCGAGCACGGCGACCGCGAGGGTGAGGCCGAGGGGCGCGCGGCCCAGGCAGAGGAGGATCACCAGCAGGGCGAGGGCGTATCCGCCGAGCGCCCCGGCGAGCAGCCGGCCGGGCCGGGCGGAGCGGTCCAGCAGGGTGCCGAGGAGCGGGCCGCCCGCCGCCGCGGCGACCGTGACGGCCGAGAGAAGGGCGGACGCGGCGACGGCGGAGCCGGTGGCGGCAAGACCGGCGAGGACCAGTGCGGGGCCGGACATCTCGTCGCCGGTGCGGGCGGCCGCCGCTCCGGCCGTGTACCGCGCGAGCCCGTACGGGGGCCGCTCACTGTCTCCGTAACGCTTCAGCATTCCCGGCACGTTACGCAGGTAACTCAAATGTTCACCAGATGCGTTACATGCGATACGTTCTCCGTATGGTCCCGGCAGACACCCCCGCAACCGTTCCGGCAGGCGGAAACCGGCGCGATGCCTGGTCGGCCCGGCACTCGGTGGCGGCGGTCGCCGCCCGTACCGCGGCACTCGTCAACGCGCTGTCCGGCCCCGGGGATCCGGCGCCGGACGGGGTGGCCGCCGTGCTGCGCGCCCACGGGGAGCGGGTGGACGAGCTGTCCGCCCGGGATATCACCGAGCTGCGGGAGGCCGCCGCGAGACTGCGCCCGGTATTCGCGGCCGGGGACACCGACACCGCCGCCGGACGGCTCAACGCCCTGCTGCCGCTGAGCACCGGCCCGCTCCGGCTGACGTCGCACGGCGGGGAGTCGCCCTGGCACCCCCACCTCGACGGCGACGACGACGCGCCCTGGGGCGAATGGCTGCTGGCCTCCTCCTCGCTGGCCCTCACGGTCCTGGTCTGGGACCGCCAGCGCCCGCCCGGCGGCGTCTGCGCCTCCCCCGCGTGCGAGCGGGTCTTCCTGGCCCAGGGCAGCGGCCCCGTACGCCGCTACTGCTCCCGCCGCTGCGCGACACGGGAACGGGTCGCGGCCCACCGGCGCGCCGGGCGGATCGGCCCGGGCAAGGCCGACGGCGCCTCCCCCGCTCGGTCCGGACGCCCCGGCTGACCTCCGGCGCCCGGCGGGCTCCGCAGGGCCCGGGGCGGGGCGGGGCCGGAGCAGCCGTACGGGGGCGACCCCGTATGAGCGCCCGGGCGGCGGCGCGGGGCACGGCGTGGCGGGCGTACGGCGTCCCCGGCCTCCGCCGGTGCGGCGGCCGTGCGGGACCGGACGGAACCCGGGTGGGACCCTCAGGTCCGGATTTCCTCGAAGGCGGTACGGAGACGGCGTACGCCCTCCGTGAGGTCCGCCGTGGACGCGACGGCCGCGAAGCTCAGCCGGAGGTATCCGGCCGGGGGCTCCGCGCAGTAGTAGGGCCGTCCGGCGGTCACCGCCACGCCCGCGCGCAGCGCCGCCGCGTGCAGGGCGGGTTCGCCGGTGCCGTCGGGCAGCCGGAGCCAGAGGTGGTGGCCGCCGTGGGGGACGGACGGCAGGGCGAGTTCGGGCAGGGCACCGGTGACGGCAGCAACCAGCGCGGTGCGGCGTTCCCTCAGCGCGGCGGCGACGGTCCGCAGATGGCGGTTCCAGGCCGGTGCACCAACCAGTTCGAGGGTGGCTTCCTGGAGGGGGCGGGCGACGAAGAAGCTGTCCACGACATGGATGGCCCGCAGCCGTTCGAGAACGGGGCCGCGGGCCGCGAGCATGCCGACGCGGAGGCTCGGGGAGCAGACCTTCGTCAGCGAACCGACATGGACGACGACCCCGTCGGGGTCGTCTGCGGCCAGGGGGCGCGGCAGCGGGGGCGCGTCCTCGTGGACGAGACGGCGGGCGAAGTCGTCCTCGACGACGAAGGCCCCGGCGGCGCGGGCGATCCTCAGCACCTCGGGCCGCCGGTCCGGGTGGAGCACCGCGCCGGTCGGGTTCTGGAAGAGGGGCTGGCAGACGAAGACCCGGGCGCCGGTGGCCTCGAAGGCCGCGGCGAGGAGTTCGGTGCGGACGCCGTCCGCGTCGGCCGGTACGGGCACGGGCCGCAGTCCGGCCGCGCGGGCGATGGCGAGAAGGCCGGGGTAGGTCGGGGACTCGACGAGCACCGGGGCACCGGGCGGGGCGAGGGCCCGCAGGGCGGTGGTGAGCGCGGACTGGCCGCCGGCCGTGACGAGGACGTCGGCGGCGGTCAGCGGTGCGCCGATGCCCCGCGCGAACCACTCCCGCAGCTCGGGCAGCCCGTCCGTGGGCGGCCGCCCCCAGGCGCCGGGGCGGCGTCCGGCACGGGCGAGCGCGGCGGCCATGGCGTGCTCGGGCTGGAGGGAGGGGTGGAGATAGCCGCCGTTGAGTTCGACGGTGCCCGCCGGGGGCGCGGCGAGGGTGGCAAGGACGCCGGAGGCGTCGACCGACCGCGGTACGGATTCGGCGGCGCCGGCGGCGCTCAGGCTCACCTCCTGCCAGGAGGTGTCACCGGCGGGCGGCGGCCCGGCGGGCCGTTCGGCGCGGAAGGCCCCCGCTCCGGGGCGGGTGACGACGAGCCCTTCGGCGGCCAGCCGGGCGAGGGCCCGGGTGACCGTCACCGGCGAGACCCGGTAGCGCTCGACCAGTGCACGACTCGATGGCAGCTTTCCACCTGACGAGTAGCGGTTCACCTCATTTCGCAAAGCATTCGCCAGCTCGACAACGCTGCTACTCTCATTCATGAGAGCACAGAATAGCGCTATCCGTACCACGCCGATAGCAGTCGGCACCCGGACCACCGGGCCCGCCGCCACGGGCCGGGGACCGGCCGGCGCCCGGTCCGGTACGGCACTCGCGACCGCCGGTGTCGTCGCCTTCTCCCTCACCTTTCCGTCCACCGTCTGGGGCCTGGAGTCCTTCGGCGTCTGGTCCCTGGTGTCGCTGCGCAGTGTGCTCGCGGCGCTGGTCGCCGGCGGTTTCCTGCTGGCGCTCCGCGTTCCGCTGCCGGAACGGCGGCACTGGGGCTCGCTGCTGGTGGTCGCGGGCGGTGTCGTGGTCGGCTATCCGCTGCTGACGAGCCTCGCGCTCCAGTCGTCCACCACGTCCCACGCGGCCGTGGTGGTGGGCCTGCTGCCGCTGACGACCGCGGTCTTCGCCGCCCGGCGCACCGGCCGCCGCCCGTCCCGCACCTTCTGGGCGGCCGCGCTGGCCGGGGCGGCCGTGGTGATCGTCTTCACGGTGGCGCAGAGCGGCGGCGCGCTGCAGGCCGCGGACCTGTATCTCTTCGGCGCGCTGCTGGTGTGCGCGGCCGGGTACACGGAGGGCGGCCGGCTGGCCGCGGAGCTGCCGGGCTGGCAGGTGATCGGCTGGGCCCTGATCCTCTGCCTGCCGCTCGCGGTCGCGGGCTCGGCGGTGGCGCTGGCGTACGAGCCGGTGGAGCTGACCGCGCGGGGCCTGGCCGGGCTGCTCTGGGTGGCCTGCGGCTCGACCTTCTTCGGCCTGTACGTCTGGTACCGGGGCATGGCGGCGATCGGGATCCCCCGGGCGAGCCAGTTGCAGCTGGCGCAGCCGCTGCTGACGCTGGTCTGGTCGGTGGCCCTGCTGGACGAGGATCTGTCGGCGGCGGCGCCGGTGGCCGCGGCGGCCGTACTGGTCTGCATCGCGGTGACCCAGCGGGCCCGCGCCTGAGGGGCCCGCATCCGGAAACCGGCGCCGCGTCCGGAGACGGGGAAGGCCGGGACGGGGGGCAGACCGGGGACGGGGGCAGACCGGAGCCCGTACCGCCGGGCACCGGGCGGGGGTCCGGACTCCCGGACCCGTACCACCGAAGCCCGGCCCCCCGCCCGGGCGGCCCGGCGGCAAAGGTGCGGTGCCGGAGGGCGGCCGTAGACTCGGAAGCACACGGACCACCACCCCGGCTTCGAGGAGGGCACTCCCGATGCGTGCGAATGTGGGCGACAAACTGCTGGTGCACGGCAGGACCGTGGGCCACCACGACCGGGTCGCGGAGGTCGTCGAGGTGCTCGGCGAGCACGGCGGCCCGCCCTTCCGGGTGCGGTTCGAGGACGACGGGCACGAGACCCTGATGTCCCCGGGACCCGACACGGTCGTCCGGCCCCACGAACCCGCCGCCTGACCCGCCGTCCCGGCCCCGTACCCCGGGCCGGGGCGGCGGCCGGACCGGGACTCGGAGGCGCCCGGCCCGGCTTTCAGGCGCCCGGTGGGCGGTCACCGCGCCCACCACGGCTGCCACGACCGCCGCGACGGCCGCACCCACCCGACCGGGGTCGGCGGACGGGCCGCGGTCACCGGCACCCGCCGCGGCCGGGTCCGCGGATCACGGCCGGCGCGCCGCGCCCCCGGGTCGCGGCGGGCGGACCGGACCGCCGGACTACGGCACCGGGACCCGCGCCGGGTAGTGGTCCGCGACCACCCGTGCCATCGCCCCGATCCGGTCGGCCCTGACCTCCTTCGCCGAGAAGAAGCAGTGGCCCTTCACCTCGCCGTACTTCTCCGCCAGGGTCAGATGCCGGGACAGTTCCGCCGGGTCCTGCCAGGGGGTGCCCTGCGCCGGATCGCCCGCCTTGTAGAGGGCCTCGCCGATGTAGAGATCGACGCCGGTGTCCTTCACCAGCGTGTTCCACCAGGGCACCAGCTTCGCGTAGTCGGCCGCGGCGAAGCCGATGTTCCAGTAGATCTGCGGGACGATGTAGTCGATCCACCCCTCCTTGACCCAGGTCCGGGTGTCGGCGTGCAGATCGTCGTACGTCTCGATGCCGCCGCGGGTGTCGGAGCCGCGCGGATCGGTGGAGGCGTTGCGCCAGACCGCGAACGGGCTGATCCCGAAGGCGACACCGGCCCTGGTCGCCTTGATCCGCTCGGACATCTCCCGCACCAGAAGGTCGATGTTGTCGCGCCGCCAGGCGGCCTTGTTCGCGAAGCCCGCGCCGTAGCGCGCGAAGGTGGCGTCGTCGCCGAAGGACTGGCCCGCCACCGGGTAGGGGTAGAAGTAGTCGTCGAAGTGGACGCCGTCGACGTCGTACCGGCGTACGGCGTCGAGCATGGCGTCCTGGACGAAGGTACGGACCTCGGGCACGCCCGGGTTGTAGTAGAGCTTGCCGCCGTACGGCAGCACCCAGCCCGGGTTGCGCCGGGCCGGGTGTCCTTCGGCGAGCCGGGTGGGGTCGGTGTGGGTGGCGACCCGGTACGGGTTGAACCAGGCGTGCAGTTGCAGCCCGCGGCGGTGGGCCTCGGTGACGGCGGTGCCCAGCGGGTCCCAGCCGGGGTCCCGGCCCTGGACTCCGGTCAGATACTGCGACCAGGGTTCGTGAGGGGACGGCCAGAAGGCGTCCGCGGCCGGCCGGACCTGGAAGACCACGGCGTTGAGGCGGCGGGCGACGGCCGTGTCGAGCCAGCCGATCAGCTCCGTGCGCTGCTGCTCCGCGGTCAGTCCGGACTTGCTGGGCCAGTCCCGGTTGGTGATGGTGGCCAGCCACATACCGCGGAACTCCGCGGTGTCGGCGCGGGCCCCGGCGGCGGGTGCCACCGGCGCGCGCGGCACCGCGGCCACATCGCCGGCCGTCGCCAGACCGGTCACCGCCCCGGCCGCCGCCATAAACCCTCTTCTGGTGATAGGCGCCATTTGCCCTGAAACCTTTCTGATCCGTATCCGGCCCGTCCCGCTCTGGTCATCGTGCCCGAAGTGAATCCGGAGTAACGTCGTACAGTCGAGGCGGGCGCCGGAACCATACGGGGAATCCCGCACGGAAGCAGCGAAAGGCACGAGGTGACGGACTCAATGGCCGACATTGCACGCGTCGGAGTGGTGGGCTGTGGCCAGATGGGCGCGGGCATCGCCGAGGTTGCCGCCCGCAGCGGTCTGGAGGTGAAGGTCGCCGAGACGACGGGTGAGGCGCTGGAGCTGGGGCGTACCCGGCTGGTCAACTCCCTGACGAAGGCCGCCGAGCGGGGCAAGATCTCGGCGGACGAGCGGGACGCGGCGCTGGCCCGGCTGAGCTTCACCACCGATCTCGGGGAGTTCGCCGACCGCGATCTGGTGATCGAGGCGGTCGTGGAGAACGAGCAGGTGAAGACGGAGATCTTCCAGGTGCTCGACCAGGTGGTGACCCGGCCGGACGCGATCCTGGCCTCCAACACCTCCTCCATTCCGCTGGTGAAGCTGGCGGTGGCGACGTCCCGGCCGGACCAGGTCATCGGTATCCACTTCTTCAATCCGGCGCCGGTGCAGAAGCTGGTGGAGCTGATCCCGGCACTGACCACCTCCGAGGAGACCGTGAAGCGGTCGGAGGCCCTGGTGGAGCAGGTGCTGGGGAAGCATCCGATCCGGGCCCAGGACCGGTCCGGCTTCGTGGTCAACGCGCTGCTGATTCCGTATCTGCTCTCCGCGATCCGGATGTTCGAATCGGGCATCGCCAGCCGCGAGGACATCGACAACGGCATGGAGCTGGGCTGCGCCCACCCGATGGGGCCGCTGAAACTGGCGGATCTGATCGGCCTCGACACCGTCGCCTCGGTGGCCGATTCGATGTATGCGGAGTTCAAGGAGCCGCTGTACGCCGCACCGCCGCTGCTCCAGCGGATGGTGGACGCGGGCCGGCTGGGCCGCAAGACGGGCTCGGGGTTCTATCCGTACGGCTGACCGCCACCGGCCGGCGGGGCGCGGCGGATGCGGTACGCGTACGGCTGAGGCCGGGCGCCCTGCCGCCCGCCCCCGGCCGGACGGACCGGCACGCCCTGCGGTGGTGTCTCACGGGCCTGGTGCCCGCGCTCCGGTACTCACGGGCCCGCGAGCCTGCTGTTCGGGTCGACGGGCGTCAAGGCCCGTCTGCGCCCGCGACGCCGCCGGTCCCGGCACCGGCGGCCACCGGGGCTCAGCCCAGCCGCATGTGATGCAGCATCAGCAGTCCGGCCGCCATATTGGCGGCCGGGATCTGGCCCCGGGCGATCAGCTCGGGGATCAGTTTCAGCGGAACCCACTCACGGCGCGAGGACTCGAAGTCGTCCTCGGGGTGGCCGATGTAGGTCGCGCCCTCCGCCCAGTACAGATGGTGCCGGGCGTCGATCAGACCGTTGGCGGGTTCGACGGTGAGCAGATGGCGCAGGGGGCCCGGCCGCCAGCCGGTCTCCTCCTCCATCTCCCGGGCGGCCGCGGACTCGATCTCCTCGCCGTCCTCGACCACTCCCGCCGCCAGCTCCCAGCCCCAGCTGTCGGTGATGAACCGGTGTCGCCAGAGCATGAGGACCTCATTGTCCTCGTTGACGGCCGTCGCCACGGCGACGGCGCGGAGCCGGATGAGGAAGTGGTCCAGATGGCGGCCGTCGGGTAGCCGCACATCCGCCAGATTCACCCTGAACCAGCGGTTTTCATACACAGTTTGCTCATTGAGGTTCGTCCACTGCACAGTTCTGCCACCTTTCGGACCGTAGGTGGCAACATCGCAGCAGTCGATCTTGCTGAGCGGAATCGCCCGTCGTTGCGGTCCGGCCGGGGAACGCCCTCCGCGGCGGCGGTCCGCGGCCCCGGACACCCCCCTGGAGGCCCGCCGGACTCAGCGGTACGGCATCGGATACGTCATCGGGTCCAACCCCCGGGTCCGGCTGCCGGGTCCGGCCCCGGCGGGGCTCACAGCGGGATCCTGAGCGCCTCGTCGATGAGGTCCGCCGACTCCTGGGCGCGGGCACTGCCGCTGGCCAGCAGATGCTCCCGGACCGCCCGCAGCCGGTCCCGCAGCCGCCGGGACTCCATCCCCCGTACGCGCTCCGCCATCTCCACGGCCGTCGCCGCGGCCCGGTCCGGCTCGTCCTGGCAGAGTTCGATCTCGCAGAGCATGGCGAGGCGGTGCACCCGGCCCCGGTCGTGGGCGGGCGTCCCCGCGGCGGCCGACGCGTGCTCCCGGGCCCCGGCGAGATCACCCAGACTGAGCAGGGCCTCCGCCGCCTGCACATTGACCAGACCGGGCTGGACGTAGCCGGTCTCGTCGGGCTCGTCCCCGAGGTGGATCCGGTCGGCCTCGGATTCGGCCCGTCCGATACAGCGCAGCGCCGACGCATGGTCGCCGAGATGGGCGTACGCCTTCGCCTGCATCGCGTACAGGTCGGCCGAGAGCGCCGGGGTGAGCTGGCCGCCGGCCGTCCGCAGGGCGGCCTCCGCGAAGGCGACGGCCTGCCGGTGCTCGGAGAGGAACAGCGACTGGTTGACCAGCAGGGCGATCACATAGGCGCCCAGCCCCTGGTCGCCGCTGGCCTTGGCGAGCCGCAGCGCCTGGTGGAAGTAGCGCTGGGCGAGTCCGTGGGCGTCGGAGTCGTAGGCGCAGATCCCGGCGACGGCGACGAGTCCGCCGGCCGCCCGGTGCAACTGCCGTCCGAGCGCGTCGCTGTACGAGCCGCGCAGCAGCGGCGCGGTCTCGGAGTTCAGGAAACCGACGATCCGGGTACGGGTCGCCACTCCGCCCGCCCTGCGGTACATCAGCTCGTAGTGCGCCCGGGCGGCCCGCAGCATGGTGACATCGGCCATGGAGACCCGGGTCACGCCCGACCGGGAGACGTCCGCGTCCTCCGGGGGGTTCTCCCACTCCCAGACCGGCATCACCGCGGGGGTGCCGGTGACCGCGGGCGCGTCGATGACATGCCTCCGCTGCTGTTCGTCGGAGCGCCACAGGGCGGTGGCCCGGTCGACGAAGCCCGACAGCGGGGTGCCGGGCGGGGAGGGCTGGGCACCGTCCACGCCGAGCCCGATATCGCCCAGAGTCAGGGAGCGGCGCAGCTTGCCGCCGAGCACCTCGCAGATCAGATCGGGGACCTGGCCGCGCGGCCGCTGCCCCTTGAGCCAGCGGGCGACGGCGGTGTGCTCGTAACGCAGGGCCAGCCCTCTGGCCCTGCCCGCCTGGTTGACCCGGGCGGCGAGGCCCGCGTGGGAGAAGCCCGCCTCGTCGAGGAGGGCGTCGAGCAGGGTGTTCGGCTGCATGCGGGCGCTCCGTGGGCTCGGTCCGCTCAGCGTAGTGGACGCGCGGTTCACACGGGGTGTGAACGGAATGCCGGTAACGGGGGCCCGTGTGCGCTGCCGCCGCGGGCCCGGAGCCGATTGACTGAGGTGCCTCTCAAGGAGGCGGCCGGACCGCCGGCTCCCCCTCGTACAGTGCGGCGGTCCCCGATCGCGTCGTCTGCCCTGCTGATCTGCCCGACACTCCGCGGCAGGGCGGACGGCGCAGGCCGCGCGGGCAGCCCTGCCGGGGGTCTCCCCCGGCAGCGTGCGGCCGACTGGGCCCGTCCCGCGGACGGGCCCAGGGCCGTGCCCGCGGTATCGCTTCCGCGAGGAGGCCGGAGAGGCCGGGGCCGGTTCGTACGGTGCCGCCGCCCCGGGCCCTGGGCTCCCGCCGCATGTCCCGCCCGCCGCCGGGACGCGCCGTGCGGCAACCGCCCGCTCCCGCCGCAGCCGGGCCTGACCCGCCCGGAACACCCGCGTCTGCCGCAGCAGTCCCCACCGGGCCTCCGGGCAGTCGGCCCTGACCCGCCCGGAACACCCGCGTCTGCCGCAGCAGCCCCCACCGGGCCTCCGTACCGGCCGTGCGGGACGGCGGTCCCCTGCGGGGCAGTCGCCCGGTGCCGCGGCTCCGGCCACGGCCGGGGCGTGCCCCGGCGGTCGCCGCGCGGCCCCGGCTCGACGCGGCGGCCTCGCCGGGCCCGTACGGAACCGGCCGCTCCCGCCGTAGCGCGAAGACGTCCGGAACCACCGTGCGCCGTGCCTGCGGGGCCAGTTCACCGTCCGGCGGCCCCCACTGCCGTACGGAACCCGGCGGAGCCGCTCCGGTCCCCGGACGCGCCGCGGCCCCCGGAACCGTACGGTTCCGGGGGCCGCGGTGCGCGCTCCGGCGTCAGGCG
>NZ_JBSFNQ010000089.1:0-28613 GCF_053981115.1 Streptomyces sp. NPDC003691
GGGCCGCCGGGTATCCGGCCCCCCGGGCCGGGATCCACCAGGGCCCGGGGGCCGAGCCCCCGGACCGCGGCCCCCGCCGGAGGCGGCTCAGTCGACCTCGACCGCCGCCAGGCTCTTCTTGCCCCGGCGCAGGACCAGCCAGCGGCCGTGGAGCAGCCGCTCCCGCCCGACGACCTCGTCCTCGGACACGACCTTGACGTTGTTCACGTAGGCCCCGCCCTCCTTCACGGTCCGGCGCGCGGCCGACTTGCTGGCGACCAGCCCGACCTCCGCGAAGAGGTCGACCACCGCGCCCGGCTCCCCGACCCGCACCTGCGGCAGCTCCGCCAGTGCGGCCCGCAGGGTCGGCTCGTCCAGTTGGTCCAGCTCGCCCTGGCCGAACAGCGCCTTCGACGCGTTCACGGCGGCGGCGCACTGGTCGGCGCCGTGCACCAGGGTGGTCAGCTCCTCCGCCAGGGCCCGCTGGGCCGCCCGGGCCTGCGGGCGCTCCTCGGTCTGCCGCTCCAGCTCCTCGATCTCCGCCCGGGAACGGAAGCTGAAGATCCGCAGAAACTTGGAGACGTCCCGGTCGTCCGCGTTCAGCCAGAACTGGTAGAAGGCGTACGGGCTGGTCCGCTCCGGGTCCAGCCAGACCGTGCCGGACTCCGTCTTGCCGAACTTGGTGCCGTCCGCCTTGGTGATCAGCGGTGTGGCCAGGGCGTGGACCTCGGCCTCCGGCTCGACCCGGTGGATCAGATCGGTGCCCGCGGTCAGATTGCCCCACTGGTCGCTGCCGCCGGTCTGGAGCACACAGCCGTACCGCCGGTACAGCTCCAGGTAGTCCATCCCCTGGAGGATCTGGTAGCTGAACTCGGTGTAGCTGATGCCCGCGTCGGAGTTCAGCCGCCGGGCGACCGCCTCCTTGGCGATCATCTTGTTCACCCGGAAGTACTTGCCGATGTCCCGGAGGAACCCGATCGCCGACAGGCCCTGGGTCCAGTCCAGGTTGTTGACCATGGTGGCCGCGTGCGGGCCCTCGAAGTCGAGGAACCGCTCGATCTGGCCGCGCAGCCGCCCGACCCAGGCCGCGACGGTCTCCGGATCGTTCAGCGTCCGTTCCGCCGTCGGCTTGGGGTCGCCGATCAGGCCCGTCGCCCCGCCGACCAGACCCAGCGGACGGTGGCCCGCCTGCTGGATCCGGCGCATGGTGAGGATCTGCACCAGATTCCCCAGGTGCAGACTGGGCGCGGTCGGGTCGAAGCCGCAATAGAACGTGACGGGGCCGTCCGCGAACGCCTTGCGCAATGCGTCCTCGTCAGTGGAGAGGGCGATCAGCCCCCGCCACTGCAGCTCGTCGACGATATCCGTCACGACTCTCGTGTCTCCTCGATGGATGTGATGCCCGTCATACGCGGTTGCGCGGACGGGACGCGGGAAGAGGCCCGCACCCGCTCCGGGCGGGTGCCGCGGCCCCCTCCGAGGTTATACGCCCGGGCTCACGGAGCTCATATTGAAATCGGGGACCCGCAGCGCGGGCATCGCGGCCCGGGTGAACCAGTCGCCCCATTCGCGCGGCAGCGTCCGCTCGGTACGGCCCGCTTCGACGGCCCGGGACAGCAGGTCGACGGGCGATTCGTTGAACCGGAAGTTGTTCACCTCGCCGACCACCTCGCCGTTCTCGACCAGATAGACGCCGTCCCTGGTCAGCCCGGTCAGTAGCAGGGTCGCCGGGTCCACCTCGCGGATGTACCAGAGGCAGGTCAGCAGCAGCCCGCGCTCGGTGCCCGCGACCATCTCGGCGAGCGAGCGGTCGCCGCCGCCGTCCAGGATCAGATTGCCCGCGCCCGGCGCCACCGGCAGTCCCGTCAGTCCGGCGCTGTGCCGGGTGGTCACCAGATGCTCCAGCGTCCCGGACCGGATCCAGTCGACCGGCCCGACCGGCAGCCCGTTGTCGAAGACGGAGGCGTCGTCGCCGGAGGAATGGGCGATCACGAACGGCGAGGACTCCAGTCCCGGCTCGTGCGGGTCGCTGCGCAGGGTCAGCGGCAGCGCGGCCAGTTTCTCGCCCAGCCGGGTGCCGCCGCCGGGCTTGGAGAAGACGGTACGGCCCTCGGCCGCGTCCCGGGCCGCCGACGACCACGACAGATAGATCAGCAGATCCGCGACGGCCGTGGGCGGCAGCAGCGTCTCGTACCGCCCGGCGGGCAGCTCGATCCGGCGTTCGGCCCAGGCCAGCCGGCCGGCCAGCTCCTCGTCCAGCGCCGCCGGGTCCACATCCGTGAAGTCACGGGTGGCCCGTCCGGCCCAGGCCGAGCGGGAGCGGTCCGGGGACTTGGCGTTCAGCTCCAGCGTCCCGTTCGGCTGGTCGTGCCGGAGCCGCAGCCCGGTCGAGGTGCCGAGATAGGTCGAGGTCAGCTCGTGGCTGGCAAAGCCGTACAGCTCCCGGCCGCCGGACCGGGCCCGGGCGAACGACTCGCCCAGCGCCGGGGCGAACCGCTCGAACACCGCGGACGACGTCTCGGCGGGCGCCTCGGTGAACGCGGCGTCGGCCCCCCGGCCCGGCACCGGCGGCTGGGCGTCCTCGGCGGGCCCGGCCGACCGCGCGGCCGCCTCGGCGGCCCGGACCAGCGGCTCCAGATCGGCGGCGGTGACGGCGGACCGGGTCACCACCCCCGAAGCGGTGCCCTCGGCGCCGTCCACCGTCGCGATCACCGTAAGGGTCCGGCCCCGGGTGACCCCGTTGGTGGTGAGCGCGTTCGCGGCCCACCGCAGATTGGCGGAGGAGTGCTCGTCCGCGATGACGACACAGTTGTCGGCGGTGGACAGCTCCAGCGCCCGCTCGACGATCTCGTGCGGCTTGGTGGTACGGCTCATCGCCCGGCCTCCTGCGTGGTGTTCAAGATGTTGACGCCGCGGAACAGAGCCGACGGGCAGCCGTGGGAGACCGCCGCCACCTGGCCCGGCTGGGCCTTGCCGCAGTTGAAGGCGCCGCCCAGGACATAGGTCTGCGGGCCGCCGACCTGCTCCATCGACCCCCAGAAATCGGTGGTCGTGGCCTGGTAGGCGACATCCCGGAGCTGGCCGGTCAGCCGCCCGTTCTCGATCCGGAAGAACCGCTGGCCGGTGAACTGGAAGTTGTACCGCTGCATGTCGATGGACCAGGAGCGGTCCCCGACCACATAGATCCCGCGCTCGACGCCCCCGATCAGATCCTCCGTGGAGAGCCCGCCCGGCGCCGGGCGGAGGGAGACGTTCGCCATCCGCTGCACCGGTACGTGCGCGGGGGAGTCCGCGAACGAACAGCCGTTGGACCGGCCGAGTCCGGTGAGCTTCGCGATCCGCCGGTCCAGCTGGTAGCCCACCAGCCTGCCGTCCTTGACCAGGTCCCAGGACTGCGCCTCGACGCCCTCGTCGTCGTACCCGATGGTCGCCAGTCCGTGCTCGGCGGTACGGTCGCCGGTCACGTTCATCACCGAGGAGCCGTACTCCAGCTTGCCCAGCCGGTCGAAGGTGGCGAACGAGGTCCCCGCGTACGCCGCCTCGTAGCCCAGCGCCCGGTCCAGCTCGGTGGCGTGGCCGATGGACTCGTGGATGGTGAGCCAGAGGTTGGAGGGGTCGACGACCAGGTCGTAGCGGCCCGCCTCGACGCTCGGCGCCCGCATCTTCTCCGCCAGCAGCCCCGGGATCCGCTCCAGCTCCGAATCCCAGTCCCAGCCGGTGCCCGTCAGATACTCCCAGCCCCGGCCCGCGGGCGGCGCGATCGTCCGCATCGAGTCGAACTCGCCGGTGGTCTCGTCCACCGCGACCGCGGTGAACTCCGGGTGCAGCCGGACCCGCTGCTGGGTGGTGACCGTCCCCGCGGTGTCCGCGTAGAACTTGTTCTCCTGCACGGTCAGCAGCGAGGCGTCGACATGGGCCACCCCGTCCGCCGCCAGCAGCCGTGCGCTCCACTCGGCGAGCAGCGCCGCCTTCTCCTCGTCCGGGACGTCGAACGGATTGACCTCGTACGAGGAGACCCAGGTGCGGTCCGCGTGCACCGGCTCGTCGGCCAGCTCGACCCGCTCGTCCGAGCCGGCCGCCGCGATCACCCGCGCCGACAGCTTCGCCATCGCCACCGCCTGCCCCGCCACCCGGGCCGCCGCGTCCATGGTCAGGTCCACGCCGGAGGCGAAGCCCCAGGCCCCGCCGTGCACCACCCGGACCGCGTACCCCAGGTCGGTGGTGTCCGACGACCCGGCCGGGCGGGCGTCCCGCAGCCGCCAGGACGCGCTGCGGACCCGTTCGAACCGGAAGTCGGCGTGGTCGGCGCCCAGGGCCCTCGCCCGGGCGAGCGCCGCGTCGGCGAGCGCCCTCAGCGGCAGCGCCGTGAACGCCGCGTCGATGGAATGAGGCACCAATGTCTCCTGTCGTCGGGACCGGCGGTGCGCCTTCGCCGTACCGGTCGTGCCCGATCATGTCGCGGGGGAGCGGCCGTTGCCCAGCGTCTTTCGGCCCCCTCCGGCCGTCCGGGGCCGGGGGAGCGGCCGGGAAACGCACGGTCCCCTTTCTGTAGGGATCCAACAGCGCCGGGTGGAAGGCGCTGTCAGGGCCCGATTCTCCGGGAGCGTCCCCCGCCCGATAGTTTCGGGGGTATCGGGGGTACCAGTCCGCAATTCGAAAGGGTGATCCGTTGAGCCGCTCGGTTCTTGTCACCGGAGGAAACCGGGGCATCGGCCTCGCCATCGCCCGCGCCTTCGCCGAAGCGGGCGACCAGGTCGCGATCACATACCGCTCCGGGGAGCCCCCGGCGGGCTTCCTCGCGGTCCGGTGCGACATCACCGACTCCGAGCAGGTGGAGCAGGCGTACAAGGAGATCGAGGAGAAGCACGGTCCGGTGGAGGTGCTGGTGGCCAACGCCGGCATCACCAAGGACCAGCTGCTGATGCGGATGTCGGAGGAGGACTTCGTCTCCGTCGTCGACACCAACCTCACCGGTACCTTCCGCGTCGTCAAGCGCGCCAACCGGGGCATGCTGCGCGCCAAGAAGGGCCGCGTGGTGCTGATCTCGTCCGTCGTCGGGCTGCTGGGCTCCGCCGGACAGGCCAACTACGCCGCCTCCAAGGCCGCTCTCGTCGGCTTCGCCCGCTCCCTCGCCCGTGAGCTGGGCTCGCGGAACATCACCTTCAACGTCGTCGCGCCGGGCTTCGTCCACACCGATATGACGCAGGCCCTCTCCGAGGAGCAGCGGGCGGGCATCCTCGCCCAGGTCCCGGCCGGCCGCTACGCGGAGCCGGAGGAGATCGCCGCAGCCGTGCGCTTCCTCGCCTCCGACGACGCCTCGTACATCACTGGAGCCGTCATTCCCGTTGACGGCGGATTGGGCATGGGTCACTGATCACCATGAGTGGAATCCTCGCCGGCAAGCGCATTCTCGTCACCGGTGTCCTCACCGACGCCTCCATCGCCTTCCACGCCGCCAAGGTGGCGCAGGAGGAGGGCGCGGAGGTCATCCTCACCGGCTTCGGCCGGCTCTCCCTGGTCGA
Organism: Streptomyces sp. NPDC003691; assembly: GCF_053981115.1. NCBI lineage: Bacteria > Bacillati > Actinomycetota > Actinomycetes > Kitasatosporales > Streptomycetaceae > Streptomyces > Streptomyces sp. NPDC003691. The sequence goes on from NZ_JBSFNQ010000089.1 coordinate 5,502, forward strand.
GCGGATCTCCAAGCGGCTGCCGAAGCCCGTACCGGTGATCGAGCTGGACGTCACCAACCAGGAGCACCTCGACGGTCTCGCGGACCGGATCCGGGAGCACTCCAGCGACGACTCCGGTCTCGACGGCATCGTCCACTCGATCGCCTTCGGCCCGCAGGGCGCGTTCAACTTCCTCGGGGCCTCCTGGGAGGACGTCTCCACCGCCGTCCAGGTCTCGGCCTACTCCCACAAGGCGCTGGCCATGGCGTGTCTGCCGCTGATGGAGGAGCGCGGCGGTTCGATCGTCGGCCTCACCTTCGACGCCACCGTCGCCTGGCCGAAGTACGACTGGATGGGTGTCGCCAAGGCGGCCCTGGAGTCCACCAACCGCTACCTCGCGCGCGATCTGGGCCCCAAGGGCATCCGCTGCAACCTGATCTCCGCGGGCCCGCTGAAGTCGATGGCGGCCAAGTCGATCCCCGGCTTCGAGGACCTCTCGGACGTGTGGAACCACCGGGCGCCGCTCGGCTGGGACCAGTCGGACCCCGACCCGGCGGGCCGCGGCATCGTGGGTCTGCTGTCGGACTTCTTCCCGCGCACCACCGGTTCGGTCCTGCACGTGGACGGCGGCGTCCACATGATGGGTGCCTGACCGGCCCGTTCCGTACGGCGCGCAGCGCCCGGCGCCCCGCTCCCGCATCGCGCGGGGGCGGGGCGTCGCCCGTTCGGCGGCCGCCGGATGCGGCGGGCCGCCGGGCGGGGGAGGGTGGAGGCGATATCCCCCTTGTGGTGCAGCCGCGGCCGGCGGGCCGCCGTACGGCCGAGGAGGTCACGCCCGTGCTGACGATCCGCCGCGCCGCGCCGCTCCTCGCCGCCCCGCTGTCGGCCGTCGTCCTGCTCTGGGCCGGCCAGGGCTCCGGCGCCGCCCCGGGCAGGGCCGGTGCCGACGGGCCGGGGCCCACGGCGTACCAGGAGCCGCTGACGTACGAGGCGGACTGCCGTACCGAGGTCGACGGCTCACGGGCCACGGCGTACTGCCACAACCCCTATCCGGTGACCGACCGGGTCCGGCTGCACGTGGAGTGCGACCGCTGGTGGGACGTGGACGCCGACGGGTCGCCCGCCGATATCGGCCCCGCCGGATACGTGGAGCTGACGGACCGCTGCTGGAAGGAGGTCCGGGCGGTCTGGGTCACTCACCAGCCGTTCGGGGGCGGCTGAGACAGGCGAAGGGGTAGCCCGCCGCCTCCGCCGCCGCGGTCTCGCCGTCGCCGGAGCGGATCGCCTCGACCAGCGTCGCGTGGTCCATATGGTGCTCCGGCCGCAGCTCGGGCCCGACGTCCTCGGTCAGCCAGTCGCGCAGGACATCGCCGAGATCCGCGTACAGCTCCCCGAGCACCTCGTTGTGCGCGGCCGCCACGACCGCCATATGGAAGGTCATATCGGCGGCGACGAACCGGGCGGCCTCCCCGCTGCGCCAGGCCTCCTCCCGGCGGACCAGCAGCGCGTCGAGCTGCTGGAGATCGCGTTCGGTGCGCCGCTCGGCCGCCAGTCCGGCGGCGGCCGACTCCAGCGCGGAGCGGACCTCGGCGACATGGCGGGGCGAGGCGTCGGCGAAACGGCGGTGCATCACCCCGGCCAGCTCGCTGGTGGCGAGGACATAGGTGCCCGAACCCTGGCGGATGTCCAGCAGCCCGTTGTGGGCCAGTGCCCGGACCGCCTCCCGGATCGTGTTCCGGGCCACACCGAGCTGCTCCACCAGCTCCGGTTCGGTGGGGATGCGGGAGCCCACCGGCCATTCCCCGGAAGTGATCTGGTTCCGCAACTGCGCGATCACCTGGTCGGTGAGCCCCGAGCGCCGGGGAGAGGTCAACGACATCGATGCTCCGTGGTTTCTGCGACGGCGGTTTTCCGCGAGGGCGGTTTCTTCGACGGCGGTTTCTGTGCGGGCGTTGCGTGACGGCGTTTCCGTGCCGGCGTTTCCGTGCCGGCCGGGGGCCGGACGGTCAATTATGAGCGATCACACGTGGACAACCAATCATCCCATGATTCTATGATGGCTCTATGTCTGACGAGCCCGCCATCCGGACCGTCGCCCCGCCGGACACCGCCACGGCGCCCGGTGCCGCGACCCCCGCCGCGACCCCCGCCGGGGCATCCGCCCCGGCGGCCACCGCCGCGCCCCGGGGCGTCTGGTTCACCCGGCTCGTCGTGGTCGCCGTGGTGCTGGCCGCCCTCAACCTGCGCCCCGCCATCACCGGCCTGGGCGCGCTGCTGGAGGAGGTCCGCGCCGGACTGGGCATGAGCGGGGCCGTCGCCGGAGTCCTCACCTCGGTCCCCGCGGTCACCTTCGCCGTCTTCGGTATCGCCGCGCCCCGGCTGGCCCGGCGCCACGGCCCCGCCGCCGTCGTCTGCGCGGGCATGGCAGCGATCGCCGCCGGGCTGCTGATCCGCCCCTGGGCCGGGAGCACCCCCGGATTCGTCGCCGCCACCGCCCTGGCGCTGGTCGGCATCGCGGTGAGCAATGTCCTGATGCCGGTGATCGTCAAGCGGTACTTCCCCCACCGCGTCGGCACCATGACCGGCCTCTACTCGATGGCCCTGGCCATCGGCACCTCGGTGGCGGCCGCCGCCACCGTCCCGCTGACCGGCGCCCTCGGCGGCGACTGGCGGACCGGTCTGACGGTCTGGGGGGTGCTCGCCGTCACCGCCGTGCTGCCGTGGCTCCTGGTGGTACGGGGCCGGGGCGGCCGCCCCGCGACAGCTCCCGCGCCCGCCTCGGTTCCCGCGCCGGCCGCCGCCCCGGCCGCACCCGGCGGCCGCCCCGCCGGGTCCATCGTCCGCAGCCCCACCGCCTGGGCCCTGGCCGGCTTCTTCGGCCTCCAGGCCACCGGCGCGTACATCACCATGGGCTGGCTGCCGCAGATCTTCCGCGACGCGGGCGTCCCCGCGTCGACCGCCGGAGTGCTGCTCGCCGTCACCATGGTCATGGGCGTCCCGCTCGCCTTCGTCATCCCCCGGCTCGCCGCCCGCTTCCGTACCCAGGGGCCCATCGCCGCCGTCCTCGGACTCAGCGGGCTGGCCGGCTACACCGGGCTGCTCTTCGCCCCCGCCGAGGGGGCCTGGGCCTGGGCCCTGCTGCTGGGAGTGTCGAACTGCGCCTTCCCGCTCGCCCTCACCATGATCGGCATGCGGTCGCGCTCGGCGGCCGGAACCGTCCGTCTCTCCGCCTTCGCCCAGTCCACCGGCTATCTGATCTCGGTTCCCGGACCGCTGCTGATCGGTGTCCTCTACGAGCACACCGGTGCGTGGGAACTGCCGATCGCGCTGATGGCGGGGCTGCTGGTGCCGCAGATCCTGCTCGGCACCCTGGCGGGGCGGGACCGGACGATCGAGGACGAGACGGGGATGCGAGACTGAGGCCATGCAGCCAGTTCTCGAACCCAATCCCAAGAACGGACAGCGCAAGCTGCTCCTGGTCTTCGCGACGATGATCGGCTTCTTTGTGGTGGTCGGCATCATCGCCACCATCGCCTCGCCCTGATCCGGCAGTTACCGGTCCGGCCCCCGGGCCGGACCGCCACCCGCTCCGGCGGTGGATGGTAGGGCTGGCCCCAGCATCCCCTAGGGGGCTGGCCTCAGGGACGAGTGGGTGGGCTTCCGGATGGGCGCCGGAGTCCGTGATCACTACGGTGGAGTCATTCCACTCCGCCCCTGGCACGCGGACCGGCCCGAGGAGGCGCTCATGTCCGCCCACACCCCCAGCCCCCTGCCGGCTGCCCCGCCCCGGCCCGCGGGAGCCGGCGCCCGGCTGCCGTGGTGGGCGATCGCCCTGCCGGTCCTGGCGTTCGTCGTCCTCGCCCTGGTCGCGGAACCCGCCCGTGCCCAGTCCGTGGAGGGTCCGTCGGCCCTTGCCGAGATACTGGAGCACCTCCGGCGACTCCTGTCGGTCTGACCCCGGCCCGGCCGGGCTCCGCCCCCGCTCAGGACGTCAACACCCCGCGCCCGCTGGCCCGTTTCGTGCGAAGCTGTGAGCATGAGCGTCGCCACGACTTCCGGAGGGGCAGCCTCCGAATCCCCCGGATCTCCCGAACCCCGCAGAATCGTCCTCCTCAGGCATGCCAAGGCCGACTGGCCCGATGTGTCGGACCACGAGCGCCCTCTCGCCGAGCGCGGCCGCAAGGACGCCCCCGTCGCCGGGCGCCGGATCGCCGACACCGGGATCACCTTCGGTCTCGCCCTCTGCTCCACCGCCGCGCGTACCCGCGAGACCTGGAAACTGGCCGTCGGCGAGCTGCCGCACCGCCCCCGGACGGTCTACGAGGACAGGATGTACGAGGCGTCGCTCGGCGAGTTGATCGCCGTGCTCAACGAGGTCCCCGACGAGGTGAAGGACATCGTCCTGATCGGGCACAACCCCGGGATGCACGCCCTGGCCGACGCGCTCAGCGGGGAGGCGGAGGGTGATCTGTCCGTCCGGATGAACCGCAGCGGCTTCCCGACCGCGGCCTTCGCCGTCGTCGCCTTCAACGGCTCCTGGAAGACCGTGGAACACGGCGTCGGCAGGCTCACCGACTTCTGGACGCCGCACTCCTGACGCCGCACTCCTGATCCTGCCGGGCCGACGACGACGGGAGGCACGGTTCCGGCGCGGACAGCGCGCCAAAACCGTGCCTCCCGGTTTTCCGTTCCGGAGCGGCCCCGGGCAGTCCGGGATCCCCGCCGGGACACCGCCGTTGCCGGCGCACACCGGCCCCCGGGGTGACGTTTCCTCCCCCCGGGGGACGTGTCCTCAGCGGCCGCCGCCCGGCGCGGCCGCGCTCTCCGGCAGACCGGTCTCCCCGCCCCCGGCCGTCTCGGCGTCCGCGGCCTCGACCTCCTCGCGGGTGATGCCCAGGAGATAGAGCACGGCGTCCAGGAACGGCACGTTCACCGCCGTATGGGCCGCCTCCCGGACCACCGGCTTGGCGTTGAACGCCACCCCGAGCCCGGCCGCGTTGAGCATGTCCAGATCGTTGGCGCCGTCACCGATCGCCACGGTCTGCGCCAGCGGCACCCCGGCCTCCGCCGCGAACCGCCGCAGCAGCCTCGCCTTCCCGGCGCGGTCCACTATCTCCCCGGTGACCCGCCCGGTCAGCTTGCCGTCCACGATCTCCAGCGTGTTCGCCGAGGCGAAGTCGAGCCCCAGCCGCTCCCGCAGATCGTCCGTCACCTGGGTGAAGCCGCCGGAGACCACCCCCACCTGGAACCCGAGCCGCTTCAGCGTACGGATCAGGGTCCGCGCCCCCGGGGTCAGCCGCACCTCCGCCCGCACCTTGTCCACCACCGATGCGTCCAGCCCCGCCAGCAGCGCCACCCGGGCGTGCAGCGACTGTTCGAAGTCCAGCTCCCCGCGCATCGCGGCGGCCGTGACCTCGGCGACCTGCTCCTCGCAGCCGGCGTGCGCCGCGAACAGTTCGATGACCTCGTCCTGGATGAGGGTCGAGTCGACGTCCATCACCACCAGCCGCTGGGCCCGCCGGTGCAGCCCCGCGGAGACCACCGCCACATCGACACCGATCTCGGCGGCCAGGGTCGCCAGCGCCGTCCGCAGCGCCTCGGTGGCGGCCCCCGAGACCGCGAACTCCACCGCGGTCACCGGATACTTGGCCAGCCGGAAGATCCGGTCGATATTGCCGCCGGTCTCCGTGATGCTCGCCGCTATGGCCGCCGTCGACTCGGCGGTCAGCGGATGGCCGAGCACCGTCACATGGGAGCGCCCGACACCGCGCGGGCGGTTGTCGCCCGTGCCGGAGATGATCTCCGCCTGGAGTTTCATGGACTCCGCCCAGCTGTGGACGGTCGCCCGGAGTTCGCCCTCGTCGGCCCCCGCCGCCGTCGGCGCGGTGACCAGGGCGCACAGCACCAGGCGCCCCCGGGAGACGACCTGCTCGATATCGACCACATCGACCGCGTAGGCGGCGAGGGTGTCGAACAGACCGGCGGTGATACCCGGCCTGTCCTTTCCGAAGATCTTGACCAGAAGAGTACGTACGTCGGAATTCTGCGAAGCGCTCATGGTGGGTCCCACCGTAACCGCGAAAGGTTACGGCGAGACGACGCGTCCCGGGTACTGGACACCCGTCAGCGGGGATCCGGCGGCCTCCGCAGATAGGGATTGGTATCCGGATTCGGCGGCCGGTGGGGCGGCGCCGGATCGTAGGGGCCCGGTAGGCCGCCGTCCCGGCCGTACGGCCCCGGCCCGGCCGGGTCCGGCGCATCCGGGCCTCGGCGATCCGCGCGATCGGGCCCCGGCGGATCCGGTGTACCCGGGCCTCGGCGATCCGCGCCGTCCGGCCCGGCCTCCGGCGCCGCGGCGGGCCGCCCGCGCCCGCGCCCCCCGGCCGCCCGCACCAGCAGCGCCCCCGCGGCGCCCGCGCCCGCGCCCCACACCGCGCCCAGCGCCGCCGCCGCGCCGGGGTGCCCGGCCAGCCGGATCCCCGCCCCGAAGGCGTCCACACCCAGGACCGACAGCGACGCCCCCACCGACACCCTGGTCAGCCACGTCAGCAGCGGCAGCGCGAGGGCGGTCAGGGCTCCCAGCCGTACCGCGCACCGCAGGGCGAAACCGGCCGTGCCCCGTCCGCCGAACGGGGTACGCGCCGCCGCCAGCACCCCCGCGTGCAGCATCAGCACCGCCGTGCCCACCGCCAGCAGCCAGACCCGCCCGTCCAGCCCGGCGAGCCCGGCGACCGTCATCGGCCCGTCCTCGGAGAGCCGGAGGAACTCGTCCAGCGGATCGGGCAGCGCGGCCGCCGCGAGCGCGCCCTCGGCCCGGCCGTCGAAGGGCACGAACAGCCCCAGCGGCACGCCTGTCCAGACTCCGTTCGGGGCCCCGAGCAGTGTGGCGCCCGCGATCAGCTTCGGACGGTCGTCGCCGACGGCCGCCCAGGCGGCCGCCGCCCAGCCCGCGGCCACGGCGGCCAGGGCCACCGAGACCAGCGCCGAAGCGGCGGGCCGCAGCCTGCGGTGGATCCGCCCCAGGGCCCCCGGCAGCAGCAGGCGCCCCGCCAGCAGGGCGATCAGCAGCACCCCGGACGCCCAGAGCAGCGACCCCAGGACCGAGGGCACCGCGTCCACCCGGAATCCGACCGACGCCCGCGCGCCCACCAGATCCGCGATCCGGCCCGGCAGCCCGCCGCCGTCACCCGTCCCCGTACCGCCGCCGACGAGATCGCCCAGGTCACCCAGGTCGCCCAGGTCGACGCCGCCGAGACCCGGCACCCGGGTCCCGCCGCCCCCGCCGATGGCGGACCCGTCGAAGGTGACCGTGGAGCGGGCCACCCGGGCCAGCCCCGCGGTCACCCCGGCGAAGAGCAGGACCACCGCCCCCGCCCGTACGGCGAGTTCACTCACCCCGACGACGGTGCCCGCCCGCCGCAGCGAACGCAGGAAGACATACGCCAGCAGCAGTGCCCCGACGAGCCCCACGCCCAGCGGCGACAGGTCCACGGCCGTCCGCGCCTGCTCCCCGTCCAGCCCGAACGCCGATACGTCACCGGAGGGCCGTACCGTGCCGCCCACCGCCAGCACCACCACGGCGGCGGTCAGCGGGCCCAGCCTGCCCTGCGCGTCCGCCCCGAGCAGATGCAGCCCCAGCGCGGCCGTCGCGGCCATACCGAGGTATGCCCAGCCCACCGCGGCGACGGCGGTGAGCAGCGCATCGCGCCACGGCGCCGCCCGGGCCCGCGGTCCGCGGTCCGCTCCGCCGCCCCGGCCGCCGGAACCGCCCGTGCCCGCCACGAGACCCCCCGATCCCCCCGCCCGCCCCGGCGGCCGGGACCGGCCGGTTCCCGGCGGTCCGGGTCCACGGGAGTGCGGGGGAGTGCTGGACGGATTCCACTGTCGGGCCGGGCCCGCGCCCCGTCAACGGGCCGCGCACCCGCGGCCGTCACGGCTTCCGCACGGCCCGGTTTCCCTCCCGGCCACCGTGCCTGAAATAGTTCCCCCGATCGTTCGCCATCCCTAGACTCCCCGGTACGGGGGTTCTTCGGGGGACAAGCAAGTGGGGCGTGGAGTGCGGGATCTCGTACTGGAATGTAACGGCAGCTTCTGGACGCTCGACACGTCCGGAACGTACGCACTCGGGCGGGACCCGCAGGGCGATGTGGTGCTGGAGGACGCCAGGGTGTCCTGGCGGCACGCCACCATCCGGTGGAACGGCCGGAACTGGCTCATCGAGGACCACGGCAGCACCAACGGCACCTATGCCGAGGGCCACCGGGTCCAGCAGGCCGACCTCGGGGCCGGTTCGGCCGTGCGGCTGGGCAACGCCACCGACGGCCCGCTGCTCAATCTCTCCGCCGTGACCGTGCCGGGCGCCGGTTCCCCGGCCCCGGCCGCACCGGCCCCTGCGGCCGTCCAGTCCCCGGCACCGCAGGCGTACGCCCCCGGTCCGGCCGCCCACGGAGCCCCGCCGGCCTGGCCCGACCCCCAGCAGCATCAGCAACAACAGCAGCAGCACGGGCAGATACCCCCGCAGCAGCATCTGCCGCACGTCCCGGCCCAGCAGGCCCCACCGCACCAGGGCGGCGGCCCGGCCGCCCCGCAGGCGTACGCCGACCGCAGCCCCACCACCTTCCATCAGCTGGCCCTCGGCCGGGTGATGCGCATCGGCCGCGCCCTGGAGAACGAACTCGTCGTCTCCGACCTCCAGGTCTCGCGCCACCACGCCGAGTTCACCGCCACCCCCGACGGCCGCTTCCAGCTGCGGGACCTCGGCTCCCACAACGGCACCTACGTCAACGGCCAGCCGATGGCCAAATCGGGCACCGTCCTGATCGGCCCCGCCGACATCGTCGGCATCGGCCACTCCGCCTTCCGGGTCGTCGGCGAACGCCTGGAGGAGTTCGTCGACACCGGCGAAGTCTCGTTCTCGGCCCGCCATCTGACCGTCACCGTCGACGGTGGCAAGCAGATTCTGAAGGACGTCTCCTTCGGCGTCCCGGAGAAGTCCCTGGTCGCGGTGATCGGCCCGTCGGGCTCCGGCAAGTCGACTCTGCTCAAGGCGCTCACCGGTTACCGCCCGGCCAACGAGGGCGAGGTCCTCTACGACCGGCGGAGCCTCTACAAGCAGTTCGCCGAACTGCGCCAGCGCATCGGGCTGGTCCCGCAGGACGACATCCTCCACAAGGAGCTGACCGTCCGGAAGGCCCTGCGCTACGCGGCCAAGCTCCGCTTCCCCGGCGACACCGCGGCCGCCGAGCGCGAGGCCCGGATCGACGAGGTGTTGCGCGAGCTGAAGCTCGACATCCACCGGGACAAGAAGATCACCGCCCTCTCCGGCGGCCAGCGCAAGCGGGTCTCCGTCGCCCTGGAACTGCTCACCAAGCCCTCGCTGATCTTCCTGGACGAGCCGACGTCCGGACTCGACCCGGGCATGGACCGCGATGTGATGCAGCTGCTGCGCGGACTCGCCGACGACGGCCGTACCGTCCTCGTGGTCACGCACTCGGTCGCCGAGCTGAGCCTCTGCGACAAACTGCTGGTGATGGCCCCCGGCGGCGCGGTCGCCTACTTCGGCCCGCCGGACGAGGCGCTGAACTTCTTCGGCTACGACACCTGGGCCGATGTGTTCTCCGCTTTCGAGAACTACCGGGATTACGACTGGGCGGGCCGCTGGCGCGGTTCCCAGCACTTCCGGCTCTACGCGGGCGAGGCCGAGGCCGCGCCGCCGCAGAACGCTCCCGCGCCGCCCCGCCACGTCCGCCCGCCGAAGCCGCAGAGCTGGGGTGCCCAGCTGTTCACCCTGATCCGCCGCTATCTCTCGGTCATCGGCTCCGACAAGGGCTTCATGGGACTGATGGTGGTCCTGCCCGCGGTCCTCGGCCTGGTCAGCGTGGTCATCCCGGCGAAGTACGGGCTGGCCGCCCCGCCCCCCGGCGCCAAACCGGGATTCAACCCCGACGCGGGCACCATCATGCTGATCATCGCGGTCGGTATGTGCTTCTCCGGGGCCGCCAACTCCGTCCGCGAGCTGATCAAGGAACGGGTGATCTACGAGAGGGAGCGGGCCACCGGCCTCTCCCGCTCCGCCTATCTGATGTCCAAGGTGATCGTCCTCGGCATGATCACCGCGCTCCAGGGCGTGATCATCTGCGCCATCGGCTTCGCCCGCCGCGACCTGCCCGAGGAGGGTCTGCTGCTGCCGCCCGCGGTCGAGATGTGCCTGACGGTGATCGCCCTCGGCTTCACCTCGATGATGGTCGGCCTGATCATCTCGTCGCTGGTGCGGACCGCCGAGAAGACCATGCCGCTGCTGGTGATGTTCGCGATCGTCCAGGTCGTCTTCACCGGGGTGCTCTTCAAGGTCTACGGATCACCGGGCCTGGAGCAGTTCGCCTATCTGATGCCGTCGCGCTGGGCGATCGCGGGCGTGGCCACCACCCTCGACCTCGGACGGGTGATGCCGCCCTGGGACCCCAAGAACCCCGGTGACACCGACCCCCTCTGGGAGAACACCGTCGCCCAGTGGGGCTTCAATCTCACCGTCCTGCTCGCCATCGGTGTGATCTGCGGCTTCGTCGTCGCCCGGCTGCTGCGCCGACACGAGCCGGAGGTCATGCGGAAGTGACCCGCCGGGTGCGTGCCCGCGGGCCGCACCCCGAGCAGCCGGAAGGGCGGCACCCCGTAGCGGGGTGCCGCCCTTCCGGCGTCCGGAGAGGTCCGTCGTCGGCTCAGTAGGCGCCGAAGACGTTGTCGATCGAGCCGTAGCGGTCGGCGGCGTAGTTGGCCGCGGCGACGATGTTGGCGACCGGGTGGTACAGGTCGAAGGGGGTGCCCTTGACGTGGTAGGTGTTGAACGTCGGCTGGATCACCTGGAGCAGACCCTTGGACGGAATACCGTTCTGGGCGTTGATGTCCCAGTTGTTGATCGCCCGCGGGTTACCGCTGGACTCCCGGATGATGTTCCGGTGCAGCCCGTTGTACGTACCCGGGATGTCGTGCTTGTCCATGATGTCGAGCGCCTCGCGGATCCAGCCGTCGAGGTTGTTCGCATACGCCTTCGGCGCGGCGGCGGGCGCCTTCGCCGGGGCGGCGGCCGCGCGGGTGGCGGCCTGGGCCTGGGCGGCCCGCTGCTTCGCGGCGTTCGCGGCGGCCGCCTTCTTGGCGGCGACCTCGGCGGCGGCCTTCTGTACGGCGGCCTCGGCGGCGCTCGCGGCGTCGGCCTTGGTCTGGACGGCCTGCTTCAGGGCGGCCTGCACCTGGGCGTCCAGGGAGGACTTCTGGGCGTCGAGGCCGGTGCTCAGCACGGCGGCCTGGACGGCCTCGGAGCTGACGGCCACGGTCGAGGCCGAAGCGGCGGCCGGGGCGCTCACCGGAGCGGCCTCGGCCGGGGTGGCACCGGCGGGAACGAGGGAGAGGGCGATGGCTGCGGCGCCGGCGGTGGCGATACCGGCGATCGAGACCTTGCGGGCCTTGGTCATACGGATGCTGGGCGCGGACATACAGACGTACCTCTTCGGATCGGGGAATTGCCGCCGAAAGCTGATTTCGGGAGCCGGAGCGGCGTCGCGCTCCACGGCGGAGACGGCAACGAGAAGCAATTCTTAGCTCTGGCAAAAACCCCTGGCAATCATGTGACGTACGACCCCGGATAGTGGATCGGGGCACCCCGGGAACGGCCTTTCTCCCGTCCCCCGCCCGCTCACGGGCTCTTTATCCGTCCACTATCGGGATTCGTAAGTGACCTGCGCCCTATGCCCGGGCTCACATCGCACCCCGGTCGATTTCACAATGCGTTGCTCCGGCAATTCAATGTGTGAGCGGAATTCCGGCCGCCCCGCCCGCCCCGGCCGTTCCGCCTCCCCCGCAACCGCCGTACGGCTCCCTGCCCCGCCCGCCCCGGCCCCGTCACCTCACCCCGACACCAGCAGCGACCGCGCCCCGTACCGCCCGCTCACGGGCCGCTCGTCCAGCAGCCGCAGAAACGCCGGCACCACCGACTCCGGCGTCGGACGGGCCTCGCCGTCGTTCGGCACGGCCGCCTCGTACAGATCGGTGTCCATGTCCCCCGGATCCACCGCCCACACCCGCAGCCCCGGCTCCTCCACCGCCAGCACCGCCGCCAGCTGGTCCAGCGCCGCCTTCGCCGCCCCGTAGCCGCCCCAGGTCTCGAACGCCTCCGCCGCCGCCTCCGAACTGATCGCGATCACCGTCCCGGCCGCCGAGGCCCGCAGCAGCGGCAGGGCCTCCTGCACCAGCCCCAGCGCCGCCACCACATTCACCTCCAGCGCCTCCCGCAGCCCCGCCAGCGGCTGGACGGCCAGCTTCACCAGCGGTTCGGCCCCCAGCACGCTCGCATTGCTGACCACCAGGTCCAGCCCGCCCAGCGCCCCGGCCGCCGCAACCAGCTCCGCCCGGTGCCCCGCGTCCGTGACATCACCCGGTACCGCCACCACCCGGCTCCCGTACGCCCCCGCCTCCGCCGCGGTCCGCTCCAGCACCGCCGCGGTCCGCGCCCCCAGCACCAGATCCCAGCCGCGCTCCGCCAGCCTCAGCGCCAGCGCCCGGCCCAGCCCCTTCGAACCCCCTGTGATCACCGCTACCGGCATGTCGGCCTCTCCTTGTTCTCTCCGGGCCCTTTCCGGGGCCGGTCCCGAGCCGCGCCCGCCCGCGGGCACCGGCACGACGACCACCGTAGGAACCGCCCCACCGGCCCGACCTCGTCCGCCGGACCCCATCCGGCAAGGCACTTAGGCCTAGGCCCACAGTCCTAGGCGGCGCCGCCCACCGGCCGATACCGGCCCGTGAACCCGCCGGTACGGTGAGCACATGAGCCACCGACCGAGCTCCGGCCTCGCCGCCGTGAGCACCGCACTCCTCGCGATGAGCAGACATCTGGAGGTGCGGGACGTCCTCAAGACCATCGTCGCCTCCGCCCGGGAACTGCTCGACGCCGAGTACGCGGCCCTGGGCGTCCCCGACGACCACGGCGGCTTCGCCCAGTTCGTCGTCGACGGCGTCAGCGACGAACAGTGGAAGGCCATCGGCCCGCTGCCCCGGCAGCACGGCGTCCTCGCCGCGATGCTCCACGACGCCAAGGCCGAACGGCTCGCCGACGTCCGCGAGGACCCCCGCTTCGGCGGCTGGCCCGACGCGCACCCCGATATGAAGGACTTCCTCGGTCTGCCCGTCAAGGACGGCGACGAGACCATCGGCGCGCTCTTCCTCGCCAACAAGCGCTGCCCCCGCCCCGGCGGCGGCTGCGGCTTCACCGAGGACGACGAGGAACTCCTGTCGATCCTCGCCCAGCACGCCGCCATCGCCCTCACCAACGCCCGGCTCTACGAGCGCAGCCGCGAGCTGACCATCTCCGAGGAGCGCTCCCGCCTCGCCCACGAGCTGCACGACGCGGTCAGCCAGAAACTCTTCTCGCTCCGGCTGACCGCCCAGGCCGCCGCCGCCCTCGTCGACCGCGACCCCGGCCGGGCCAAGGAGGAGCTGCACCAGGTCGCCGAACTGGCCGCCGAAGCCGCCGACGAACTGCGGGCCGCCGTCGTCGAGCTGCGCCCCGCCGCCCTCGACGAGGACGGCTTGGTCAACACCCTCCGCACCCAGATCCAGGTGCTCGACCGCGCCCATACCGCCCGGGTCACCTTCGACACCTGCGGCCTCAAGGCCCTGCCCGCCGCCCAGGAGGAGGCGCTGCTGCGGGTCGCCCAGGAGGCCCTGCACAACGCCCTGCGCCACTCCGGCGGCGACCGGGTCGACGTCAGCCTCACCCGCCGCGGCCCCGGGGCCGCGCTCAGCGTCACCGACAACGGCAAGGGGTTCGACCCCCGCACGGTCCGCCGGGCCGGGCGCCACCTCGGGCTGGTCTCCATGCGCGACCGCGCGAGCGGCGTCGGCGGACGGCTCCGGGTGAACTCCGCCCCCGGCCGGGGCACCACGATCGAAATGGAGGTCCCCGGTGGGTGACCACAGCAGCCGCACCTCCGGCGTTGCCGCCGGCCCCCGACCGATCCGGGTCCTGCTCGTCGACGACCACCAGGTCGTCCGCCGCGGCCTGCGCACCTTCCTGGAGGTCCAGGACGACATCGAGGTCGTCGGCGAGGCGGGCGACGGCGACGAGGGCGTCGCCCGCGCCGAGGAACTGCGGCCGGACGTCGTGCTCATGGACGTCAAGATGCCCGGTACGGACGGTATCGAGGCGCTCCGCAGACTCCGCAGGCTGGACAATCCCGCCAGGGTCCTGATCGTCACCAGCTTCACCGAGCAGCGGACCGTGGTCCCCGCCCTGCGCGCCGGTGCCTCCGGATACGTCTACAAGGACGTCGACCCCGAGGCCCTCGCCGGGGCCATCCGCTCCGTCCACGCCGGACATGTCCTCCTCCAGCCCGAGGTGGCCGGAGCCCTGCTCTCCCAGGACGACCCGAACACCGGCTCGGGCCGCGGCGGCACCCTCACCGAACGGGAGCGCGAGGTCCTCGGCCTGATCGCCGACGGCCGCTCCAACCGGGAGATCGCCCGGGCGCTGGTCCTCTCCGAGAAGACCGTCAAGACCCATGTGTCCAACATCCTGATGAAGCTGGACCTCGCCGACCGCACCCAGGCCGCCCTCTGGGCCGTACGGCACGGTCTGACCGACTGAACCACCGGGCCCGGCCGGGCCGGACATCCGGGGTTCCCGGACCATCGGAGATTCATACCGTCGGATGAATGTCACCCGGACGGCGCAACTCCGGCGCCGTCCGGCCGTTCTCCAGTGCGTGCCGCGGCGACCGCCGCGGCCGACGCCCAGGAGGACAACGCACGTGAAGAACCTGAAGAAGGCCGCCGCCCTCACCATGATCACCGGCACCCTGGTCGCCGCCGGCGCGGGCATCGCCTCCGCCACCCCCGGCGCCCACGCCGGCGGCACGGCGGTCAACTCCCCGGGCGTCGGCTCCGGCAACCTGGTCCAGGTCCCGGTCCACATCCCGGTGAACGCCACCGGGAACTCGGTCAATGTGATCGGCGTGCTGAACCCCGTCTTCGGCAACCACTCCCACAACGGCTGACCGGCGCCGACCGCCCGGCCGGAGGGAAACGACGCCCCTCCGGCCGGGCCCGCGCGTCAGCGCCCCCGCTCCCGCTCCTCCACATACGCGTTGTACGCCGCCACCCGGGCCCGCCGCGCCACCCGCTCCACCGGCCGCAGCGCCTCCCCGCGCGCCGCCATCTCCGACGCGCTCACCGCACCCCCGTGCCCGTGCTCGTACGCCACCGAGACGATCAGCCCCACCCGCTCCGCCAGCTCCAGCACCCGCACCGCCCGCGGCGGATAGCCCGGCGCCGGACCGGCGCCACCCGCCTCGGCCCGGGCCCGGTAGGCGTCGAGCGCCGCCTCCGCCACCGGACCGGACGCCGCCACATCCAGCTGCGACAGCACCCGGGTCGCGTCCCGCAGCCCCTCCGCCAGCTCCCGCTCGGCCTCGCCGAGGGACGGCACGTCCGCGGGCGGTGCGTCCCGTACCGGCAGGCACTCCCAGACGACGTCCACATGCACATCGCCCCGCGGCCCCGCCTCCGTCACCGACGGCACCAGTCCCCACGGCGCCCCGTGGCCCATCGCGGCCTCCCCGGCGTCCAGCGCCCGCGCGTTGAACTCCGGCGGCCCGCTCAGCCCCAGCGGATGCCCGGCCACCGGCAGTGCCACCCGCCAGCCCGTCACCCCCAGCGTCCGCAGCCTCCCCAGTGCCAGCGTCAGGCCCACCGGCCCCGCCTCACCGGGCAGCCCGCGCACCCGGTGCACGGCGTCGTCGCCGCGGATCGCGGCCGCCGCCTCGTCCGGCGACACCAGACCCGCCAGCAGGGCGTTGCCCCACACCGCGAGCCGTCCTGAACGGGGTTCCGAAGGATCCGAGATCATGCCCCCACCCTAAGAGCCCGGGGCGCCCCCGCCGGAACCGCCCGGTCGCTGCGGCCGGACGCGATCTACCATGGGACGACACGAAACCGGGGGGTACAGATGAACGATCAGCAGGGCGTCAACATCTCGAAGGACACCGGCCCGGCGGCCGTACCGCCGCCGCCTCCCGCTCCCGGGCACCAGCAGCCGGGACCGTACGGCCCGCCCGTACCCGGCGCCCCGGCCGGACTCCCCGGCCCGAACGCCTACGGCGCCTGGACGCCCCGGCCGGGCCAGGCCCCCTACCCCTACCCCTACCCCTACCCGGGGCCGGGCGGCGGGCTGCTGCCGGCTCCGAAGCAGAACGGCAAGGGCGTCACGGCCATGGTCCTCGGCCTCACCGCGGTCACCAGCTTCTACATCTACGGCGTCCCCGGCATCGTCCTCGGCGTCCTCGCGATCGTCTTCGGCACGATCGGCATGGGCAAGGTGAAGCGCGGCGAAGCCGACAACGGCAGCCAGGCACGCATCGGCATCATCACCGGCGCGATCGGACTGGTGCTCGGCATCCTCGCCCTCGTCCTCACCGTCGTCCTCTGGGAATCCATCCCCGGCGACGACAGCGGATACGACGACTCCGGCCGGTACTCCTTCACCGGCACCGCCCACACCCCGGACCGGTAGGACCCCGCCCCCGCCCCCGGCGCGGCCCACGAGCGGACCGGGGGACGGGGAAGCCCGGCAGGTGGCGTAGATTTCTTCGAGGGGGCGGCCCACAGACGTCGAGCCCTCGGACACCTCACAACACGACTGCATGGGGAGACAACGCGCTCATGAGCGATGTACTGGAGCTGGTGGACGTATCCGTGGTCCGCGAGGGACGTGCTCTGGTGGACGACGTCTCCTGGTCCGTCAAGGAAGGCGAGCGCTGGATCATCCTCGGCCCCAACGGGGCCGGGAAGACCACCCTGCTCAATCTGGCCTCCAGCTATCTCTTCCCCACCACCGGCACCGTCCGCATCCTCGACGAACGCCTCGGCGCGGTGGACGTCTTCGAGCTCCGCCCCCGGATCGGCATGGCGGGCATCGCCATGGCAGAGAAGCTCCCCAAGCGCCAGACCGTGCTCCAGACGGTCCTCACCGCCGCCTACGGCATGACCGCGACCTGGCACGAGAACTACGACCCGGTCGACGAGGAGCGCGCCCGCGCCTTCCTCGACCGCCTCGGCATGACCGAGTACCTGGACCGCAGGTTCGGCACCCTCTCCGAGGGCGAGCGCAAGCGCACCCTGATCGCCCGGGCCATGATGACCGACCCCGAACTGCTGCTGCTCGACGAGCCGGCCGCCGGGCTCGACCTCGGCGGCCGCGAGGACCTGGTCCGCCGGCTGGGCCGCCTCGCCCGGGACCCGTACGCCCCCTCCATGATCATGGTCACGCACCATGTCGAGGAGATCGCGCCCGGCTTCAC
Organism: Streptomyces sp. NPDC003691; assembly: GCF_053981115.1. Lineage (NCBI taxonomy): Bacteria > Bacillati > Actinomycetota > Actinomycetes > Kitasatosporales > Streptomycetaceae > Streptomyces > Streptomyces sp. NPDC003691. The sequence continues at coordinate 22,823 of NZ_JBSFNQ010000089.1, forward strand.
CCACGTTCTGATGATCCGCCAGGGCAAGGTACTCGCCGCCGGTCCCATCGAGATGGAACTGACCTCGCGCAACCTCTCCCGCTGCTTCGGCCTGCCCCTCGTCGTCGAGCAGCGCGGCGACCGCTGGAGCGCCCAGGGCCTCCCGCTCGGCTGACCGCTCCTCCGGGGCGGCCGGGAGCCGTCGCCCTCTGTCCCGAGCCGATCCGCCGACCTACCATGACCATGTGGAAATCGACGCGTGGGTGTGGTGGCTGATCGGCGCGGTCGGACTGGGCATTCCGCTCGTCCTGACGGCGATGCCGGAGTTCGGCATGTTCTCGGCGGGCGCGGTGGCCGCCGCCGTCACGGCGGCGCTCGGCGGCGGAATCGTCGTCCAGGTGCTCGTCTTCGTCGTCGTGTCCGTGGCCCTGATCGCCGTCGTCCGGCCGATCGCCGCCCGGCACCGCTCCGGGAGTCCCGGCTTCACCAGCGGCGTCGACGCGCTGAAAGGACGTCAGGCAGTGGTCCTGGAACGGGTCGACAGCAACGGCGGACGCATCAAACTCGCCGGTGAGGTCTGGTCCGCCCGGCCCCTGGACCCCGATGCGAGCTACGAACCCGGCCACCAGGTCGACGTGGTCGAGATCGACGGTGCGACCGCCGTCGTCCTCTGACCGTCATCTGACCGGAAAGAGCCCCACGACCGCCCCTGATCTGGGAAACTCGATCATCATCACACCATCATCCGGCAGCGAAGGGCACGGGGAACGCGATGCAACCGATCATCATCGTCCTGATCATTCTGGTGGTGCTGGTCTTCATCGCCCTGATCAAGACGATCCAGGTCATCCCGCAGGCCAGTGCCGCCATCGTCGAACGCTTCGGGCGCTACACCCGCACCCTCAACGCGGGCCTGAACATCGTCGTCCCGTTCATCGACTCCATCCGGAACCGGATCGACCTGCGTGAACAGGTCGTTCCCTTCCCGCCCCAGCCGGTGATCACCCAGGACAACCTGGTCGTCAACATCGACACCGTCATCTACTACCAGGTCACCGACGCCCGCGCCGCGACCTACGAAGTGGCCAGCTATATCCAGGCCATCGAGCAGCTCACCGTCACCACCCTGCGGAACATCATCGGCGGCATGGACCTGGAGCGCACTCTGACCTCCCGCGAGGAGATCAACGCGGCCCTGCGCGGAGTCCTCGACGAGGCCACCGGCAAGTGGGGCATCCGCGTCAACCGCGTCGAGCTGAAGGCCATCGAGCCGCCGACCTCCATCCAGGACTCGATGGAGAAGCAGATGCGCGCCGACCGCGACAAGCGCGCCGCCATCCTCACCGCCGAGGGCATCCGGCAGTCCCAGATCCTGACCGCCGAGGGCGAGAAGCAGTCCGCCATCCTGCGCGCGGAGGGCGAGGCCAAGGCCGCCGCGCTGCGCGCCGAGGGCGAGGCCCAGGCGATCCGTACGGTCTTCGAGTCCATCCACGCCGGAGACCCGGACCAGAAGCTCCTCTCCTACCAGTACCTCCAGATGCTCCCGAAGATCGCCGAGGGTGACGCCAACAAGCTCTGGATCGTGCCCAGCGAGATCGGCGACGCGCTCAAGGGCCTCTCCGGAGCCTTCGGCAACCTCGGCGGCGGCGTCCCCGGCTTCAACACCGGCGGCTCCTCCTCCGGCAGCGGCACCGAACGCCGCGAGGTCCCCCCGGTCGACTGACCGGCCGCACCGTCCGGCATGATCGGTGCCCACCGCACCGATCATGGAGGGCCCACCGTGACCATCTGGGAGATGCTTGCCGTTCTCGCCGCGGGCATCGGCGCCGGAACCATCAACACGATCGTCGGTTCCGGCACCCTGATCACCTTCCCGGTACTGCTCGGGGTCGGTCTGCCGCCGGTTACCGCGACCGTCTCCAACGGACTCGGCCTGGTGGCCGGCTCCATCAGCGGCTCCATCGGCTACCGGGCGGAACTCAAGGGCCAGCGGGACCGGGTACTCAAAGTCTGTGCCGTGGCCGCCGTCGGTGGAATCACCGGGGCGGCCCTGCTGATCACCCTGCCGAGCACGGCCTTCGAGACCATCGTCCCGGTCCTGGTCGCCTTCGCCCTGGTCCTGGTGATCCTCCAGCCCCGGATCTCCCGGGCCGTCCAGCGCCGTCACGAGAAGAACGGCACCACCGCCCATCCCGACGGCGGCCCCCTCCTCACCACCGGGCTGCTGCTGTCCAGCATCTACGGCGGCTATTTCACCGCGGCCCAGGGCATCCTCTACATGGCCCTGATGGGCATGCTGATCGACGACACCATCCAGCGGCTCAACGCCGTGAAGAACGTGATGGCGGTCGTCGTCAACGGCGTCGCCGCGATCTTCTTCCTCTTTGTCGCCGACTTCGACTGGACGGCCGTCGCCCTGATCGCCATCGGCTCCACCATCGGCGGTCAGCTCGGCGCCACGGTCGGCCGCCGGCTGCCGCCGGGCGTGCTGCGGGCCGTCATCGTCGCCGTCGGTACGGTCGCCCTCGTTCAGCTCCTGATCTACCGCTACGGCTGACCGCCCCCGCGACGCACGAAGGGCCCGCCCCCACAGGGACGGGCCCTTCACCGTGTGATCAGCCGGCCCGGGGCCGCCGCGACACCGGACCGGACCGCGCCGGGCTGCGGTCACCGGGCCACGGTCGCTATGCCGCGGTCCGGGTCGCACTCCGCAGCCAGTCCGGCAGCTCGGACCGCTCACCGGCCCGCAGCCCCAGCAGCATGGCGTCCGCCGGAGAGGGTACGAAAGGCTGGTGCAGCAGCGGCATCTCCGCCTGATCCGGTGTCCGGTCGGCCTTGCGGTGGTTGTCCTCGGCACAGGAGGCGACCGTATTCAGCCAGGTGTCCCCGCCGCCGTGGGACCGCGGCACCACATGGTCCACGGTCGTGGCACGCCTGCCGCAGTAGGCACACCGGTGCTGGTCCCTGACCAGCACACCCCTTCTCGACCACGGCGCCTGTCTTCGGAACGGCACCCTGACGTATCTGCAGAGCCTGATCACCTGCGGCACCGGGAGATCCACGGTGGCACCGCGCACTCGGAGACCGGGGTGGGCCTGTTCGACGACGGCCTTGTCCTGGAGCACCAGAACCACCGCTCGGTTCAGTGACACCGTCGACAGCGGTTCGAAACTCGCGTTGAGCACCAGCGTGTCCCGCATGTTCCCCCACCTCCGTTCGCCGGCCCGGCCTGCGCGGGCCCGGGGATGGACCAACTCTGGCCGGACGCGCCGGGATGGACAACGCAATATCCGTCCGCCGCGGGCCGTCGGCCCCGGTGGACAAAAAAACTGCCCTGTCCAGATCTCTCCAGGACCCGGACAGGGCAAACAAGAAACGAACGGTCAGTATCGGACCGGGGGAGTCCGTCACTCCGCGGCGGGCACCTCGTACTCGGCGATCACCGAGGCCCGCGCCAGCGCGTGGAACCGCAGATGGAAGCCGACCACCGCGGGAGAGGCATCGGAGTCCGGCCCCAGCCGCTCGCCGTCGACCGCGTACACCGTGAACACATAGCGGTGGGGCCCGTCACCGGCCGGGGGAGCGGCACCGCCGAAGTCCTTCGACCCGTAGTCGTTGCGGACATGGACCGCGCCGTCCGGCAGCCCGGCGAACGATCCCCCGCCGGCCCCGGCGGGCAGCTCCGTCACCGAGGCCGGAATGTCGAAGAGCACCCAGTGCCAGAAACCGCTGCCGGTCGGCGCGTCGGGGTCGAAGCAGGTCACCGCGAAGCTCTTGGTCTCCGCCGGAAACCCCTCCCAGCGCAGCTGCGGAGAGGTGTTGCCCTCCGCGTACACCTGGGCGGCGTTCAGCACCGCGCCGGGCGCGAGGTCGTCACTCACCACGGTGAACGACGGCACCTCCGGATGGAAGTCGTGCGGCAGGGGAGCCCGCTGCTGAGTCACTTCGGCACCTCCGGGATCACTGTCCAGTAGTGCCCCGACCCTAGGGCACGGAAAGAAACTCCCTAGAACCAGTTGCGCCGGCCGCCGACATCGGAGAGCCACTGGTTGAGGTACGCGACCCAGTCCGTGGACGCGAAGTCCTGGTGGCCGACCCGGAAGGCCTTGTAGGAGTCGCTGCCCTCGGTGAAGAGCCCGGGCTTCTTGTCCATCTCCAGGATCACGTCCATCTCCCGCTCGTCGGCGACGAACGACAGCTCGACCTGGTTCAGCCCCCGGTAGCGCTGCGGCGGAAGGAACTCGATCTCCTGGTAGAACGGCAGCTTCTGCCGGGTGCCCCGGATATGGCCGCGCTCCATGTCGGCGCTCTTGAAGCGGAACCCGAGCTGCCCGAAGGCGTCGATGATCGCCTGCTGCGCGGGCAGCGGATGGACGGAGACCGGGTCGAGGTCGCCCGCGTCCACGGCCCGCGCGATCGCCAGCTCCGTACGCACCCCGATGTCCATACCGCGCATCCGCTGTCCGCCGATGCTGGTGACCGGAGTCTCCCAGGGGATCTCCAGCCCGAACGGCACCACATGCACCGCCCCGGCCTGCACCTCGAACTCGCCGCCGATGCGCTGCTTGACGAACTCGATGTCCTGCTTGGTCTCGTAGTCGCCGCTCTCCACCTCGACCCGGGCCTGGAGCCCGACCGACAGGCCCTCGATGCGCTGGTCCACGGAACCGCCCTGGATCCGCACCTCGCCCTGGACGACTCCGCCCGGCACCACGTTCTCCTCGGTGAGCACCGTCTCCACCGAGGCGCCACCGGCACCGAGGCTCGCGAGCAGCTTCTTGAAGGCCATGTCCTGATCCACTCCTTATAAGACGTTCTGCACCGTGACAACGCACGGCGACCGCCTCCGGTTCCGCCGGTACGCTCGGACGCCATGACCGAGCTGTCCGACCGTACGCCCCTGCCCAGAGCCCTCCTCGACCGGCCGGTGCTGGAGGTCGCCCCGGAACTGCTGGGCTGCGAGCTGGTACGGCGGACACCCGACGGCCCCATCGTGCTCCGGATCACCGAGGTCGAGGCGTACGCGGGCGAGCTGGACCCCGGCTCCCACGCCTTCCGCGGCCGGACCCCGCGGAACGAGGTGATGTTCGGGCCGCCCGGGCATGCCTACGTCTACTTCACCTACGGGATGTGGCACTGCCTCAATGTGGTCTGCGGCCCCGAGGGCCGGGCGAGCGGGGTGCTGCTCCGGGCCGGCGAGGTTCTCCAGGGACAGGAGCTGGCCCGTAAACGTCGACTCTCGGCCCGCTATGACAAGGAACTGGCCAAAGGTCCGGCCCGGCTGGCCACCGCCCTGGATGTCGACCGCTCCCTCAACGGCACGGACCTCTGCACGGAAGGGGCCGCGCCCCTGACTCTCTGCCCCGGCCCCGCCCCTGCTCCCGACCTGGTGCGGAGCGGTCCCCGTACCGGGGTGGGCGGCGACGGTGCCCGGCACCCCTGGCGCTTCTGGATCGACGGAGACCCCACAGTGAGTCCCTATCGCCCCCATGCTCCCCGTAAGAGGGCAACTTGACTCGCCCATCCGGGACGCCTAACGTAGCCCGAGCCGCTTGAACCGGGCCCTGCTGTTCAGCAACCCGAAGTGGCGCACCCACTACTCTCGATGAAGCCCTGACGGGCTCTCTTTCGGCATGCCGAAATGAGATCCGACAGCCTCGATTATGAGTAGCCGAGGAAATCGGCTAACGTAGTGGACACGCCGAAAGGCAAAAGACAAAAGGCAGCCAACAGGCCGCTGGATCTGAAAGTCCGGACCGGAAACGGAACGGGAAAAGGATCTGGTAAGGTTGGAAACGCAAGACCGAAGGGA
>NZ_JBSFNQ010000090.1:0-28287 GCF_053981115.1 Streptomyces sp. NPDC003691
CCAGCGGCGAGAAGACCATCGCGTCGGCCTACGATCCGGCGCTGGAGGCGGAGCTGAGGCTGCTGCCGCACATGGCGACCAGGACGCGCCGCGTCCCGTCGAAGGGCCGGCGGCCGTGCGCGGTCAGGACGTTGTCGATGAGCAGGACGTCACCGCTCTGCCAGTCCACGTCGACCGCGCCCTCCAGACCGCGGTCCCGGATGTGCTCGGCGTAGGCGTCCGGGATCGGACTGCCGTCCGCGAAGGTCACGTACTGCGGGAACTCGTCGGGCGACAGGATGTCGTACAGCTCGGCCGACGTCTCGTCGCCGAGACCGGCCGGATGCCACTGGTCGGCCTGGTTGAACCAGACCTCCGCGCCGGTCACCGGATGCCGGGCCGTCGCGGGGCGGAGCTGGGTCACCCGCAGCCCGTCCGGCCCCCACGACCAGTCGGCCCGCGCGTCCGCCAGGAAGGCCTCCACGACCGCCCGGTCGTCCGTCTCGAAGGTCTCCTGCCAGCTCTTGCCGAACCCGTAGCCGTCATGGAGGTTCTGGATGTAGCGCACACCCCCGGCGAAGGCCTCCCGGACCTCGGCGTCCAGCGAGTCCAGCCAGAGCGCGCCGTCGACGACGGACGTCGCCCCGCCGTGCTCCGCCGCCTTCGCGCAGTAGAACGCGAGCCGGGCCGGCCAGCGGTGGGCGTAGCTCAGCTCGTTGTGCAGGGAGATCGTGTACTGCTGCGGGTACTCGGTCGAGGTGTAGAGATTGCCCCGGACCCGGGTACGCGGCGAATTGCCGTGCACATACGGCAGCCGGTCCGGCACCAGCCGGTCGAGCACCGGTTCCACGGCGTCCTCGGTGACGCCGAAGCCCCGGAACACCAGCGCCTTCCGTTCGGTGAGCAGCGCGGTCAGCCCGCCGGGGCCCAGCGCGTCGAGCCGAGCCACCAGGTCCGGCACATCCGCGTCGGCCCGGGTGATCTCGTACGGCCGCCAGGAGCGGCCCGGGTCGGCGGTGTCCATCACGTCCTCCGGGGAAAGAAAGAGGCCGACGGCCGGTGAACGGCCGTCGACCTGGGGGCGGTGCCGCAAGACGAGCGGCTACTTGTTGCCATTCATGGCTTCGATCAGACTCTTGGGCCGCATATCGGTCCAGGACTTCTCGATGTACTCCAGGCACTCCGTCCGCGGCGCCTCGCCGAAGACGGTCCGCCAGCCGTCGGGCACATTCACAAAGACCGGCCAGAGCGAATGCTGGCCCTCGTCGTTGACCAGAACCAGATAGCTTGCGTCGGGATCCTCAAAGGGATTCGGCACCACACGGTCCTAACTTCTCGGTGACAATGGGCCACAGCGAAGGGCGGACCCACTGTGGCACAGGACCCGGTGACCGATCAATTGCCGGAGAAGTGCCGCCCGGGCCGCTCCGGCAGTATCCGAGCAGGCCCGGGAGCGGCCCCTGTTCAACCGCGGCGGCGCGCCGGTTGAACAGCCCGGGGCTTCGTTGACGGGCCCGAAGCGATTGTGGTGCGTTGGTGCCGACCACGCGCGGCGCGAACGTCGGCACGAACGATCGTGGAAATGAATCCACAGCGATCCGGGCGACAGCAGAGCGGCCGTATGAATTCCGCTTCAATTTCCGTACGGAAGGGGTCAGATGCCTGACAGCCGAGAGCGGGTCTTTCTCCGCTCGAATGCGATCATCGAACCGCTGGTCGACCGGTTCTACGCCTGGATGCACATCGTCGCGCCGGCTCAGGCGTCCATGAACCTGGCGAACGTCCAGGTGCCGCTGCTGGAGTCGTACGTGCACTCCCCGCAGGTCCATATCGCGGCCAGCCACAACCCCGCCCTGCGCGGCGGCTACTTCGTCAACGTCGAGGAGAAGCGGGCGGCGGAGGTCGCCGAGCTGCTGGACACCATCAAACGCGACCGGGCCGGCATGCTCGCCTTCGCCGCGGGTATCGCCGAGGCCGACGACCTGCTCCGGCAGAACGCCACCGGCTTCGACCTCACCCCCCTGTACCCCAGGCTCCCGGCGGCGCTCAACGGCCTGGTGGAGCTGGCGTACGACACCAGCAACCAGGCCTCCGTCCATGTCATCGAGCCGCTGCTCTACCACAGCCCGGCCTTCGACCGGCGCCGCCAGTCCGTCCAGCTGTCCCTGGACGACGGGGTCGAGCGGCCGTTCATCCTGAGCACGCCCCGGCTGCCCTCGCCCGATGTGCTGGACCTGCCGATCCCCTTCGACCACCCGGGCCTGGACGCCCTGATGCGGGCCAGAATCGAGGGCTCGACCGTCGCCGAGCTGCGCGAGGCACTGGAGCTGGACGACGCGGGCGCGGTCTTCCTGGACCGGCTCCTCGACCCGGCCCCCAGCCTGGCCCCCGACCGGCATATCGAGAACGGCGGCCGGATCCGCTACTTCGGCCACGCCTGTCTGGTGCTCCAGAGCCCCGAGGCCGCCGTCGTCGTCGACCCGTTCATCAGCACGGACAACCGGCACGGCGACCGCTACACCCTCGACGACCTCCCGGACCACATCGACCTGGTGCTGATCACCCACGGGCACCAGGACCACATCGTGCTGGAGACGCTGCTCCAGCTGCGCTCCCGCACCGACGCGATCGTCGTCCCGCGCTCCTCCCGGGGCAACCTCTGCGACCCGTCCATCGGCCTCTATCTGAAGTCCATGGGCTTCAACGTGATCGAGGTGGACGACTTCGACGAGGTGCCGCTGCCGGGCGGCGACCGGGTGGTGGCCACCCCGTTCCTGGGCGAGCACTCCGATCTCGACATCCGCGCCAAGTCGACGTACGTGGTGCAGATCGCCGGTCTCTCGGCGTTCATCGGGGCCGACTCCTCCGGTATCGACCCGGTGCTCTACCAGTACATCCGCTCGCACCTCGGCGGCATCGACAAGGCGTTCCTCGGTATGGAGTGCGACGGCGCCCCGCTGACCTGGCTCTACCAGGGGCTGCTGACCCGTCCGGTGACCAAGAAGATGAGCGACTCGCGCAAGCTGTCCGGCTCCAACGCCGCACAGGCCGGGGCCATCATGAACGAGCTGGGCGCGGGGGAGGCGTATATCTACGCCATGGGCGAGGAGAGCTGGCAGGGGCACGTCATGGCGACGACGTATACGCCGGACACCTACCAGATCCAGCAGATCGAGGAGTTCCTGACCTGGTGCAAGGGCCAGGACATCACCGCCGAGCATCTCTTCAACAAGCGGGAATGGCGCTGGTAGGAGCAGACGGAGGATGGCGTATCTGCGCACCAACGGAATCCGGCTCGCCTACCGGCGCTCGGGCCAGGGCCCGCCCGTCCTGTTCGTGATGGGCTCGGGTGCGGCCGGAGCCGTCTGGACCCTGCACCAGACCCCCGCACTGGACCGGGCCGGATACTCCACGGTCACCTTCGACAACCGGGGCATCCCGCCGTCGGACGCCCCGCCGGGCCGGTACACCCTGGAACAGCTGGTCGCCGACACGGCCGGGCTGATCGAGGCGCTGGACCTGGCACCGTGCCGGATCGTCGGCACCTCCCTGGGCTCGATGATCGCCCAGCGGCTGGCGATCGAAACGCCCGGACTGGTCCGCTCGGCCGTGCTGATGGCCACCCGCGGCCGGTCGGACGTGCTCCGGCGGGCCCAGTCGGCGGCGGACCGGCTGCTCCGCGAGAGCGGGGTCCGGCTGCCGCCGAAGTACCGCGCCGTCCACTGGGTGCAGGAGATGCTCTCCCGGAAGACCCTCGACGACGACGCGGCGGTGGCGTCCTGGCTGGAGATCTTCGAACTGGCCGGGGCGACGGACACCGTCGCCGCGGGCCAGGAATGGATCGACACCGACCGCGACCAGCGCCGGGAACTCCGTACCATCACCGTGCCGTGCCGGGTCGTCACCTTCTCCGACGACCTCGTCACACCCCCGCACCTGGGGGCCGAGGTGGCGGACGCCATCCCGGACTGCGACCTCGTGGAGATCCCGGACTGCGGGCACCTGGGCCATCTGGAGCGACCGGACCAGGTGAACTCGGCGATCATCGAGTTCTTCGACAAGAACTGAGGGCTGCCGTGGTGCCGTGCCCCGGCAGCCCGTGGTGCCCCGCCCCGGAGCCGGGGCCGGGCACCACGGGGCCGGGCACCACGGCATCCGCGGTACGCGGCGGTCCGGGAGGTTACCCGGTGGTCCCGGGTACCGGCCGCCGGGACTCCCGGGCAACCCGGTCCGCCGAAGGCTCCGCGCCCGCCCGGGAGACCGGAGCCGCTCCGGCCGCCGCCGGTGACTCGGCGGCCTCCGGGCGGCCGCGCCGGACTTCCTTGCGGCCGGGGACCCCACCCGGGATCTCACCCAGGGGCCCGGGCAGTGTCCGGGCCCGGAGACGTCCGGGACCTCGCCCGATGCCGGGGCCGGGTCCGGGAACCCGGCACCGTCCGGTCTCCCGGGGGCTTCCGGCAGCGGCCCGCGGCCGCGGTCCGGGGCCCGGCCGGGCGGCCGAACCCATCCGCGGCCCGCGGCGGGCAGCCGGGCACAGCGCACCGGCGCGCCCCGCGCCTCAGCCGGGCGCCCCTTCGGCGGAAGTTCCCGCCCTCGACGCGCCTTCGGCGTACGCCGCCTCGAACGCGGGTCCGCCCAGCAGGCCCCGTACCGCCGTGGTCACCCGGTCGACATCGCCTCGCTCGGCCGCGGGCAGCGGCGCCCCCGCCGCGGACCGGGCCGCGGCCGCCGCCCCCAGCAGGCGTGCCGCCGCCGCACCTTCTCCGGCCAGGGCCCGCGCTCCCGCGAGGCCCTCCAGCGCCAGCGCCACCGCCCGGGGATCCCCGGTGCCGCGAGCCGCCGCCAGCCCCTCCGTATGCAGGGCGAGGGCACCCGCGGCGTCACCGCGCAGCTCCGCAGTGAACCCCAGCTCCGCGAGGATCAGCGCGGTGCCGTACTCCGCCTCGAACTGCCGGTTCCACTCCAGCCAGCGGTGCAGCAGTACGGTCGCCTCCGAGAGCCGCCCCCGCCGTCGTGCGGTCAGCGCCAGGCCCAGCTCGGCGAACTCCTCGGCGGGCCCGTCGCCCTGCTCCACCGCGAGCCGCCGGCCCCGCTCGTGGTACTCGTCCGCCCGGTCGTGGTCCCCGGTCAGCAGCGCGATCCGGCCCAGCTGCGACCAGCACACCGAAGCGTCGGTCCACAGCTCCAGCTCCTCGGCGATCGCCAGGCTCTCCCGGTGCAGCCCGTCCGCGGTGCCGTAGTCGCCACCGATCTCGGCGAGCCGCCCCAGAACCCCCAGCGCCTGCAACTGCCCCCAGCGGTCGCCCTCCGCCCGGAACAGCGCGAGGCTCTCCCGCGCCCGTCCGCGGGAGTCCGTCAGATCCCCGCGGACATACGCCAGTACGCCGCCGACCGCCAGGCAGGCCGCGATCCCCCAGCGGTCCCCGAGTGCCCGTGCCCCGGCCGTCGCCCGGCGGATCAGCTCCTCGCCCACCGCGCGGTCCGCGAACCGGGTGGCCGCATAGCCCAGAAACCAGCCCGCCAGGATCCGCTCCCGGGGGTCTCGGACGGTCTCGTAGGCCGTGAGGATGCCCGCCGCGTCCCGGCCCGGTGTCCCGGGCACCCCGGACAGCAGGGCGAAACCGGTGCGCCACGCCCGGATCCCCGAACCCTCGCCGCCGTTGTCGCCGCCATCGGAACCGTCCGCCCCGTCCGTCATGCCCGTACCGCCGCCCGGCAGCTCCGCGGCCGCGCACAGCCACCGCCGGGCCTCCGTCAGCCGGCCGCGCAGAAACCAGTACCACACCGAGGCCCGCACCAGACGGCGCAGCAGGGGGCCGTCACCGGTGGCGCGGCAGTGCTCCAGCGCGCCGCGGACATTGGCCGCCTCCGCGTCCGCGAGCCGCAGCCACCGCTGCTGGTCCGCGCCCCGAAGGCCCGGGTCGGCCCGCTCGGCGAAGTCCGCGTACCAGCGGGCGTGGACGGCCCGTACCCGCTCGTACTCCGTGGCCCGCAGCCGTTCCAGACAGTACGCCGACACCGACTCCAGCAGCCGGTAGCGCGGCCCGTCCCGGCCGTGGACGACGACCACCAGGGACCGGTCCACGAGCCGCGCCAGCAGCTCCGGGACCTCTGCCGGTGCCACCCCGTCCCCGGCGCAGACGGCCTCCGCGGCCTCCAGGGTGCAGCCGTCGGAGTGTGCCGCGACCCGGCGCAGTACCGTCCGCTCCGCCGCGGTCAGCAGCTCCCAGCTCCAGTCGATCATCGCGCGCAGGGTCCGCTGCCGGGCCGGGGCGTCCCGGAGCCCGCCGGTCAGCAGCCGGAACCGGTCGTCGAGCCGCTCCGCGAGCTGCGCCGCACCGAGGACATGGACCCGGGTCGACGCCAGCTCCAGGGCCAGCGGTATCCCGTCCAGCCGCCGGCATATCGAGGCCACCGCGCGGGCGTTGCCCTCGTCCAGGGCGAAGCCGGGGGAGCGGGCGGCGGCCCGTTCCAGGAACAGCCGTACGGCACCGGACCTCCGCAGCACCGCGGGATCGCCGGAGTCGGCGGGCAGTTCCAGGGGCGGTACCGGCCGTACCCGCTCCCCGGCCACTTCCAGCGGCTCCTGGCTGGTGGCGAGGATCCGTACGCCCGGCGCCTCCCGCAGCAGTGCCCGGACCAGCAGTGCCACCGCCTCCACGACATGTTCGCAGTTGTCGAGGACGAGCAGCAGCCGCCGGCCGCGGAGGGCGCCGACCAGCTTGTCGAGGAGGGGCCGCGGGCCGTCGGCCGGTCCCGGGCCGTGGCCGGTGTCGTCCCGTACGCCCAGGGCCGCGGCCACCGCCTCCGCGGGCTCTCCGGCCCCGGGTCCGCCGCCGGGCGCCCCCGGGGCGGCACGGGCCGCCAGCTCCACCAGCCACACGCCGTCCGGATGGATCTCCGCACGGCTCTCCGCCAGCCGGGCCGCGACCTCGGTCGCCAGCCGGGTCTTGCCGACCCCGCCGGGGCCCGTCAGGGTCACCAGCCGGCCGCCCTCCACCAGCGAGCGGATCTCCTCGACGGCGCCCGACCTGCCGATGAGGGAGGTGACCGGCACGGGGAGATTGGTCCGCGGCCGGGGCGCGGCACGCGGCGCGGGTTCCGGCGGCGAGACGGTCACGGGCGCGCCTTCCGGCACGGTCCGCGCTCCGGCCGCGGACTCCGGCAGGAAGACGGTCAGGGGCGCGGCTTCGGGCGGGGGCAGGGCCACGGCCGGGGGTTCCGGCGGGCGTACGGTCACGGATCGCAGCGAGGGAGCCTGCCGCAGGATCTGCTGCTGGAGCGCCACCAGTTCGGGGCCCGGCCGCAGCCCCAGCTCCCCGTCCAGGCGGAGCCGTAACTCGTGAAAGCCGTCGAGCGCCTCGCTCGGCCGGCCCGCGCCGTACAGCGCCCGCATCTGCGCCGCGCGGAGCCGTTCCCGCAGCGGGTGCTGCGCCACCAGGAGCCCGAGTTCGCCCGCCAGCACCCGGTGCTCGCCGAGTTCGAGCCGGGCCTCGGCGTGCTCCTCCAGGGCCAGCAGCCGCCGCTCCTCCAGCGCCGCGGCGGCGTCCCGGCCGAACGGCTCGCCGGTGAATCCGGCGAAGGCGGGTCCGCGCCACAGTGCCAGTGCCCCGGCGAGCACGTCCGCGCGTTCCCGGGGGTCCGGCAGGCCCCGGGCCCGGGCCGTGAGCGCGGTGAACCGGCCGAAGTCCACCGTGTCGTTGCCGGTGTCCAGCGCATAGCCGGGCGCCCGCCGGACGACCAGCCCCTCGCCCCCGGCCCCGGCGAGTGCCCGCCGCAGCCGGGACACCAGGGTCTGGAGCGCCCCCGGCGGATTGGCGGGCGGCGCGCCGCCCCACAACAGGTCCACCAGCCGGTCCGCGGCGACCGGCTGCCCGGGGACCGTCAGCAGTACGGCGAGCAGGGCGCGGACCTTGGCCTCCGGCACCACCACGGACCCGCCCGCCGCCGAGGTGACCGTCAGGGGTCCCAGTACTCCGAAGCGCATGACGACACCGTACGGCGGAACGATCACCGGCCGGGGCGCGGAGGGTTGCCTCTCGGCCCGCGCCCGGGGGCGCCAGCGGCACCGCAAGTGCCACCGCAAGCAGACCGACAGCGGACCGCGAGAACCGCCCCACAGGCTGGAACCACCCGGTGGAAGCCGGTACGGCACACCGGATCACCACGGATCGGCCCGGGGAACCGGGACCGACCAGGACAGCGAGGAGTGGGACATGAGCAGGTTCGCGGGAAAGAAGGCCGTCGTCACGGGCGGGACCCACGGCATGGGACTGGCCATCGTGGAGGCGCTCCTGGACGGCGGCGCGGAAGTGGTGCTCACCGGCCGGGACGAACGGAAGACGGAGGCCGCCCGGTCGGCGCTGGCGGGCCGCGCCGCGCATGTGGTCCGCTCGGACGCGGCGAGCTCGGCCGATGTCCGGGCCCTCGCCGACACCGTGCAGCGGAAGCTGGGGCGCGTCGACCACCTCTTCGTCAACCACGGATTCGCCGAGGTCCAGACGCTGGGGGAGGTCACCGAGGAGTCCTGGGACCGGCATTTCGCCGTCAACACCAAGGGGGCCTTCTTCACGGTGCAGAGCCTGTCGCCGCTGATCTCCGACGGCGGGGCGATCGTCTTCACCACCGTCGCCAACGACCGGATCTTCCCGGGGCTGAGCGCGTACTCCGGCTCCAAGGAGGCGGTCCGCGCCATCGCCCATGTCCTCGCCGAGGAACTGCTGCCGCGCGGGATACGGGTCAACTCGGTCGCACCCGGCTATATCAGGACGCCCACCATGGGCATGCCGGGACTGACCGACGAGGAGCGCGCCGCGTTCGAGAAGGAGGGCGACCGGGCGACCCCGCTGAGGCGGACCGGGACCGTCGAGGAGGTCGCCGCGGCCGCACTGTTCCTGGCCGCCGACGCCACCTACAGCACCAATGTGGAGCTGGCCGTCGACGGGGGATTCGCCCAGGGCCTCACCGGCGGCCACTGATTCCGGCGGCTGCTTCCGCGCACCGTACGGGAGCCCCGCCGTCCGCTTCCGGGTTCTGCCGCTTCCGGGTTTCCCCGGCCCGGCAGTTCCGGCGGGCACTCCGCACGGATCCCCCGCACGGTGCGCACCGCACGGATCCCCCGCACGGATCCCCCGCACGGATCTTCCGTGCGGGGGCCGGGTACGGGTTCACCACGCGGGCTCCGGGCGGGGCGTTCGTACGGGAAACCGGCCGCGGCCGCCGGTCAGCGGTGCGCCTCACCGGCGGGCGCCGCCTCGTCCCGGGCCCGGTCCGCGAACTGGGTGCGGTACAGCTCGGCGTAGAGCCCGCCCGCGGCCAGCAGCTCGTGATGGGTGCCGCGTTCGCGGATCCGGCCCCCGTCCAGGACGAGGATCTGGTCGGCCTCCAGAATGGTCGACAGCCGGTGCGCGATGACCAGCGACGTCCGGCCCGCCAGCGCGGTCTTCAGCGCCCGCTGGATCGCCGCCTCGGACTCGGAGTCCAGATGGGCGGTGGCCTCGTCCAGGATGACGACCGGCGGCGACTTCAGCAGCAGCCGGGCGAGGGCGATGCGCTGCTTCTCACCGCCGGAGAGCCGGTAGCCGCGATCGCCGACGACGGTGTCCAGCCCCTCCGGGAGCGCGGCGACCGTCTCCCAGATCCTGGCGGACTCGCAGGCGGCGACCAGTTCGCGGTCGTCGGCACCGGGGCGGGCGTACAGCAGATTCGCCCGGATGGTGTCGTGGAACAGATGCGCGTCCTGGGTGACGACGCCGACGGTGTCGTGGACGGAGCGCAGCGGCAGGTCCCGCAGATCGTGCCCGCCGATGCGGACCGTACCGGCGAGGGGGTCGTAGAGCCGGGGCACCAGACTGGTGACCGTGGTCTTCCCGGCACCGGACGGGCCGACCAGGGCGGTCAGTTTCCCGCCCGGGGCGCGGAAGCTGACCGCGTCGAGCACCGGGGTCCCGTCACCGCGCTCCGGGGACCGGGCCCCGGGCGCCTCCAGCGAGGTCAGCGAGACCTCGCCGGCCGCCGGATAGCGGAAGGACACCCCGTCGAACTCGATGTCCGGTGCCGCGCCGCCGCCCCCGTCCGGCAGCGGGCGGGCGGCGGGCCGTTCGCCGATCAGCGGCTCCAGGTCCAGCACCTCGAAGACCCGGTCGAAGCTGACCAGGGCGATCATCACATTGACCTGCATATTGGCCAGCTGGTTGATCGGCCCGTAGAGACGGAGCAGCAGCGCCGCCATCGCCACCAGGGTGCCGATCTGCAGGGTGCCGCCGACCGTCAGCACCCCGCCGAGACCGTAGACCAGCGCACTGGTCACCCCGGTGATCAGCGTGGTGATCAGGAACAGCATGCGGCCCCAGACCGACGTCGTCACCGCGATGTCCCGGACCCGGCCCGCCTTGTCGGCGAACGCCCCGGCCTCCTCGTCCGGCCGGCCGTACAGCTTGGCCAGCATCGCGCCCGACACGTTGAACCGCTCGTTCATCAGCGAACCCATATCGGCGTTCAGGCCCATGCCCTCCCGGGTGAGCCGCTGGAGCCTGCGGCCCACCAGCTTCGCGGGCAGCAGGAAGAACGGGATCATCAGCAGCGCCGCGACGGTGATCTGCCACGACAGGAAGAACATCATCCCCAGCACCAGGACCAGCGTCAGCAGGGTCGACACCGTCTGCGAGAGCAGGGTGGTGATCGCCTGCTGCGCCCCGACGACATCGGTGTTGAGCCTGCTGACCAGGGATCCGGTCTGGGTGTGGGTGAAGAACGCCAGGGGCTGCCGCTGCACATGCTCGAAGACCCGGCAGCGCAGGTCGTAGACGATGCCCTGGCCGACCCGGCCGGAGAACCAGGTCTGGACGAACAGGGCGGCCACGTCCACCACCGCCAGACCGGCGATGACCAGGGCGAAGCCGATGACCAGCCCCCGGCGGCCCGGCACGATCCCGTCATCGATGATCATCTTCAGCAGGAGGGGGCTCGTCGCCGTGATGGCCGCGCTGACGGCCGTCGCGAGCATCACCGTCACCAGGGACCAGCGGTACCGCAGGGCGTACGGGACGATGCGCCGGACCGTGCCCGGCCGGATTTTCTGCCGGGTGACCGACCGGTCGACGCCCAGCGGCGTCGGGCCCATGCGCGGGCCGCCCATCATGACCACGGAGTCCTCCGTTCCGCGCCGCCCCGATCGGCTCGGGTGCACGGTCGCGCCGCAGGTTCGGAAAGCGTCGGAATGCGTCGGAAAGCGTCGGGAAGGGGCGGGAAGCGTCGGAATGCGTCGGGAAGGGGTGGGGCGGTTCGTGCCGGACGGGATCCGTACGGCGGGCGCCCGGCCGCCGTTGCCCGGCGCGGGATCCGGTACGGGCCGCGCTCCGGTCCGTACCGGCCCGGGGCCGCACGGCCCGGGCCGACGGGGAGCGACAGTACCCGCGGAGCCGGAGGGTGCGGAAGGCCGGACGCCCCGGCACCCCGGCTCCGTTCAACCCCGGCCGCGCCGCAGTTGAACGGCCCCGCGGCGGGCCGGGCGCGACCTCGGGGGCAGGACCCGGGGGAATCGGTAACCGCCGGGAAACCTCTCCGGCCCGAATCTGAACGGCATGCAGACACTGTCAATCCCCAGGGGTCCGCAGCCCCGGCCCGGCCATGTCCCGGGCAGCGGCCCCGCCCGCGGCGCAGCCGGGGAGACCGTCCGGAGGGTGAGCCATGCTCGATTCTGAGGCCACGACCCCGGTGGAGCCGCGGGAGGCCGAGCGGGACGGTGAACGTCCCCCGGCGCCGGCCCGGCGCCGCCGCGGCCTCTGGGTGGTCATCGGCGGGACCACGGTCCTCGCGGTCGGCGCGGCCGGCACGTTCCTCGTGGTCCGGGACGACAAGGCGTCCTCGTCGGACGGTTCCTCGTCGCTGCCCACCGCGACGGTCACCCGGACCGACCTCGTCAACACGAGCGACGTCGACGGAACACTGGGCTACGCGGGCAGCAGTACGGTCCTGGGCCCCGGCGGCGGACGGATCACCTGGCTTCCCGCGACCGGCGAGGTGATCGGACGCGGGGAACGGGCCTACGCCGTCGACAACCGCAACGTCCCGCTGTTCTACGGCTCGACCCCGTTCTGGCGGGAGCTGAAGGCCGAGATGACGAAGGGCGTCGACGTCCTGGAGCTGGAGAAGAACCTCCAGGCCCTCGGCTACGGCGACGGGCTCGCCGTGGACCGGCTCTTCACCTGGAAGACCGACCAGGCCGTGAAGAAGTGGCAGAAGGACCTGGGCGTGAAGCAGACCGGCGTCGTCAAACCCGACGACGTCACGATGCAGCAGGGCGCGGTCCGGGTCACCAAGGTGCAGGCCGTCCTCGGGGCCCCGGCCGGCGGCGTCGTCCTCACCGGCAGCGGCACCGCCCGCCTGGTCACCGTCAATCTGCCCGTCGGGGACCAGGCCATGGCCCGCAAGGGCGCCAAGGTGCGGGTCACCCTGCCCGGCGGCAAGGAGACCACCGGACGCATCACCTCCGTCGGTACCGTCGCCACCGCCGGGTCCACCGGCTCCGACTCCCAGACCGGCGAAGGCACCGAGAACGCCACCATCCCCGTCTACATCACCCTGGACAAACCGGCCAGCGCGGGCACCCTCGACAGCGCCCCGGCCACCGTCGGCTTCACCAGCACCGAGCGGAAGAACGTCCTCGCCGTCCCGGTCAACGCCCTGCTGGCCTCCTCCGACGGCTCCTACTCGGTCAAGGTGGTGGAGTCCTCGGGGAACACCCGCTCCGTCGCGGTGAAGCTCGGTGTCTTCGACGGAGACAAGGTCGAGGTCCAGGGCAGCCTGACCCCCGGTCAGAAGGTGCAGGTGCCCCGGTCATGACCGACGGCAACGGCACCGCCGGGGCCCCGACCGCGGTCATCCGGGTGGAGAACGCCACCAAGGAGTACCCCGGCGGGGTCCGCGCCCTGCGGGAGGCATCGCTCACGGTCGCACCGGGCGAACTGGTCGCGATCGTCGGACCGTCCGGCTCCGGGAAGTCGACCCTGCTCAACCTGATGGGAACCCTCGACACCCCCACCACCGGCCGGGTCCTGATGCAGGGCCACGACATCGCCAAACTGCCGGACCGGCGACTGGCCGCGGTCCGCGCCCACTGGATCGGCTTTGTCTTCCAGCAGTTCTTCCTCACTCCGCATCTGTCCGCCCTGGACAACGTCGCCACCGGACTCCTCTACCACGGGGTGGCACCGCAGGAACGCCGGCGGCGGGCCCGGCGCGCGCTGGAACGCGTCGGCCTCGGCCACCGCCTCGGCCACCGGCCGCATCAGATGTCCGGCGGCGAGAAGCAGCGCGTCGCCATCGCCCGCGCCGTCGTCGGCGATCCGCCGCTGCTGCTCGCCGACGAGCCGACCGGCAATCTGGACTCCGTCGCGGGCGCCGGAGTGCTGGACCTCCTGACCGAACTGCACCGCGACGGCACCGCGATCGTGGTCATCACCCACGATCTGGACGTTGCCGCCGCGCTGCCGCGACGGCTGGAGATCAGGGACGGCCGGATCCAGATCGACACGGGGGTGCCGGTATGAAACCGCTGCCGGACCCGGCCCGGCTCCGCACCGGAGACCTGGCCGTCGTGGGCCTGGAGGGGCTCCGCGGCCGTCCGCTGCGGGCCATGCTCTCGGCCCTCGGCATCGCCATCGGAGTGGCCGCCATGGTCGCCCTCGTCGGCATCAGCACCGTCAGCAAGGCCGGGCTGATGGCCGAGATCGAAGAACTGGGCACCAATCTGCTCACGGTCGAACCGGGCACCTCGCTGCTGGGCAAGGACTCCAAACTCCCCGTCGGCGCCGAGGGCATGGTCTCCCGGATCCCCGGAGTCACCGCCGTCTCGGCGACCGGCCTGGTGCAGGACGCCACCGTCCGCCGCACCGACCGGATCCCGTCCACCACGACCAGCGGAGTCTCCCTCCGGGCCGCCCGGACCGATCTGCTGGAGACCCTCGGCGGCACCGTCCGCTCGGGAGCCTTCCTCAATGCCGCCACCAGCCGGACCCCGGCGGTGGTCCTCGGCGCCACCGCGGCCGAACGCCTCGGCATCGACAAGGCCGGGGAGAACGTCTACCTGGGCGGCCGGTACGTCATGGTCACCGGCATCCTCGACGAGGTGAAGCTCGCCCCCGAGATCGACCGCTCGGCCCTGGTCGGCTGGGTCTACGCGGAACGGCTCGGCTTCGACGGCTATGTCACCACGCTGTACGAACGGTCCACCGACGCCACCGTGCAGTCCGTACGGAACGTCCTGGCGCCGACCGTGAACCCCGAGCACCCCGACGAGGTCAAGGTCAGCCGGCCCTCGGACGCGCTCACCGCACAGGCCGCCGCGGTCCGCGCCTTCAACACCCTCTTCATGGGCCTGGGGGCGGT
The DNA here is from genome assembly GCF_053981115.1 of Streptomyces sp. NPDC003691. Classification (NCBI taxonomy): domain Bacteria; kingdom Bacillati; phylum Actinomycetota; class Actinomycetes; order Kitasatosporales; family Streptomycetaceae; genus Streptomyces; species Streptomyces sp. NPDC003691. Next base: position 14,368 of record NZ_JBSFNQ010000090.1, read on the forward strand.
GGCCCTGCTGGCCGGTGGCGTGGGCATCGCCAATGTCATGGTCATCTCGGTACTGGAACGGCGGCAGGAGATCGGACTGCGGCGCTCCCTGGGGGCGACCCGCGGCCAGATCAGGCTCCAGTTCCTCACCGAGTCCGTGACCCTCTCCGGCCTCGGCGGAGCCGCCGGAGTGGTCATCGGCCTCGGTATCTGCTTCGGTTACGCGGCCTACCGCGGCTGGCCGCTCGCCCTGCCCGGGCAGGCCATCGGCGCGGGGGTGGCCGCCGCGGTCGCCATCGGGGCCCTCGCGGGCCTCTACCCGGCCCGCCGCGCCGCCCGCCTCACTCCCACCGAGGCGCTGGCCACCACCTGACCGGTCACCCCCGGGACCGGTCACCCGGGTGCCTGCGTGCCCGCCCGTGCGGGCACGCAGGCACCCACCCTTTTTTCTTCGGTACCGTGCGGAATCCCGCCCGCCGCCCGCTCCGTTTCCCGCTCCGCTTTCCGCTCCGCCTCCCGCTCGGGGTGCCGCTCCCTCTTCCGTTCCGGCCCGGTGTTCCGCCCTCGCGGCATCCCGCCGGGCTTTTCCGTATCCGGGCCCCTGGCCGGCCGCCGTATTCCGGCTCCCGCCCCGCGCGCCCGTCGCCCGTACGGCGGCCACGGTCACCGGCGCGAAACCTCCCGGCCGCCACGCTGGTGAGTATGAAGAAGCAGACTTTCGCCGCGGTGGCCCTGACCGCCGCCGTCATGTTCGGGCTGACCGCGTGCGGTGACGACGGGAAGTCCAACCAGGGCTCCAACTCCACCGGCGCCGACGCGGACCGCATGCAGCAGTTCGCCGACTGCCTGCGGAAGTACGGACTCGACGTTCCGGAGAAGAGCGACCGCGGCAACGAGACCGTGCCCGCCAGCGGATCGTCCGCCCAGATCGAAGCGGCCCAGTCCGCCTGTGCGAAGTTCGCCCCGCCGGACTCCGGCGAGGATGTCACCGAGGCCGACTACGACCGCGCGGTCCGCAAGGCCGAATGCCTGCGCGAGCAGGGCATCAAGGCCAAGGACCCCAAGTCCGGGACCACAATGATCGCCGTCGAGGAGGGTCCCGGCAGCACCCGGGAGAAGCTGGTCGCCGCCTACACCACCTGCAATGAGAAGGTCTCCGGCAAGTCGGACTGACACCGCCCCCGCCGGCCCCCGGGCCGGCCCGCCCGAACCGCCGCCCCGGCGGACGACTCCCTCCTCCCCATCGCGACGGCCCCGGCCGCCGCCCCGCCCGGCCCCGCCGGAACGGAGCGGCGGCCGCCGCGTTTCCGCCCGCGGGCCCTCCCGCCGGGCCGCCGGCCGCCCGCCCCCGGGTCCGTCCCGTACGGCCCCGGTCCGCGCCTTCCGCACGGCCCCCGGGTGCTGTGTTCAACCGCGGCGAACACCCGGTTGAACAGCCGCTCTCCCACCCCGTTCGACGACCGTCTGTTCAGCCTTGTTCAGCGTCCGGCGGTGCGTTGGAATGTGCGGGCCGACGGGGCCCCGCAGTCATGAATTGCGTATCACGGCGCTCCCGCGGAACTTCGGCGTGGCGTTCGACGCACAAAGGAGACGCATTGATGATCCCGTTGTCGTTCGCCCAGCGCCGGCTCTGGTTCCTGGCCCAATTGGCGGAATCCGGCCTCACCTACAACAACGTCGTCACCCTGTCGCTGCGCGGCAGGGTCGATACCGGTGCCCTGAGTGCGGCATTACGGGATCTGCTGGAGCGCCACGAATCGCTCCGCACCGTATTCCCCGCCGTGGACGGCGAGCCGTATCAGCACATTCTCGAACCCGGCGAACTCGACTGGGAACTCGAACTCCGCACGGTCACCCCCGCCGAGCTGGCGGAGGCCCGGCTCACCGCCGCCCGCGCCGGCTTCGACCTCGCCACCGAGGTCCCGGTCCGCGCCACCCTGCTCACCACCGGACCCGACGAGCATGTACTGATCCTCGTCCTCCACCACATCACCACCGACGCCTCGTCCAACGCACCCCTGGGCCGCGATCTGTCCGCCGCCTACGCCGCCCGGCTGCGCGGCGAGGCCCCCGGCTGGGCACCACTCGCCGTCCAGTACGCCGACTACGCCCTCTGGCAGCGGGAGCTGCTCGGCGACGAGTCCGACCCGGCCAGCCGGATCAGCGTTCAGACGGAGTACTGGCGGCGGACCCTCGCGGGCGCCCCGGAGGAGCTGGCGCTGCCCACCGACCGGCCGCGCCCCGCGGCGGGCGGCCACACCGGCCACCGGGCACCGCTGCGCGTCCCCGCCGCGACGCACACCCGGCTTGCCGCCCTGGCCCGCGCCGAGGGCGTCACCGCCTTCATGCTGGTCCAGGCCGCGCTCGCGGTAACCCTGTCCCGGCTCGGCGCGGGCACCGACATCCCGATCGGCGCGGCCGTCGCGGGCCGTACCGACGAGGCCATGGACGACCTCATCGGCTTCTTCGTCAACAGCCTGGTGATCCGAACCGACCTGTCCGGGGACCCGGAGTTCCGGGAGGTGCTGGCCCGGGTCCGGCGGGCCGGCCTGGAGGCGTTCGCCCACCAGGACGTCCCCTTCGAGAAGCTGGTGGAGGAGCTGGCGCCCGGCCGGTCCCTGACCCGCCATCCGCTGTTCCAGACCATGCTGACGGTACGGAACACCGGCGGCGCCGCGGTGGAGCTGCCCGGGATCGGTGTCGAACCGCTGGCGTCCAATCTGCCCGTGGCCCGCTTCGACCTCGATGTGATGCTGGAGGAGACGTTCGACGCGCAGGGCCGGCCCGCCGGGCTGACCGGTGATGTCGTCGGCGCCGACGCGCTGTTCGACGCGGCCACCGTGACCGGTATCGCGGACCGGCTCGTACGGGTCCTCACCACCGTTGCCGCCGATCCCGGAATCCGGCTGCACGCCGTCGACGTCCTCGACCCCGCCGAACGCCGACGCGTCCTCGTCGACTGGAACGACACCGCGACGGACTCCCTGGACACCCCCGTCCCGGTGGCCTTCGCCCGGCAGGCGGCCCGGACCCCGGACGCCGCGGCCGTCGTCCACGGAGACCGCACCACCACCTTCGCGCAGCTCGACGGCCGCGCCCGCCGGCTGGCGGCCGCCCTCGCCGGGCTCGGCGTCGGCGCGGGCTCCGTCGTCGGCCTCTGCCTGCCCCGCGGGACCGACGCCGTCGCCGCCGTCCTGGCCGTCTGGCGCACCGGCGCCGCATATCTCCCGGTCGACCCGGCCCTCCCCGCCGAACGCGTCGGCTATCTGCTCACCGACAGCAGGGCCGTGGCCCTGGTCTCCACCGAGGCCCTCCTCGACGCCCTCCCCGCCGCCCGTATCCCCGTGATCGACCTCGACGAATTCGACGACCTCGACGGCTTCGACGACCGCGGCGACACCGGGGACCCCGGCGCCACCCCGGCCGCCGTACCCCTCCCCGCCGAGGCCGCGTACGTGATGTACACCTCCGGCTCGACCGGTACGCCCAAGGGCGTCGCGGTCACCCACGGCGGCCTCGCCAACTACGTCAACTGGGCCGCCGGAGCGTACGAGTCCGACCGGGGCGGCGCCGTCCTCTACTCGTCCCTCGCTTTCGACCTCACGGTCACCAGCCTCCTCGTCCCCCTGGTGACCGGCGCCCCGATCACCGTCGGCGAGGACGGCGGTGTCGAGGACCTGGCCGGCGTACTGCGCTCGGGCGAAGGCTTCGACCTGGTGAAGGTCGTCCCGGCGCACCTGCCGATGCTGGCCCAGCTGCTGCCCGCCGACCGGATCCGCAACGCCGCCCGGCGCTGGATCGTCGGCGGTGAGGCGCTCTCGGGGCCCACCGTGGCGTCCTGGCTGGAGCTGGCGCCCGGCACGGTCGTCGTCAACGAGTACGGCCCCACCGAAACCGTCGTCGGCTGCGCCGTCCACGAGGTACGGGCCGGAGACCCCGTGGGCAGCGCGGTCCCCATCGGCAGGCCGATCGCCAACACCCGGCTCTATGTACTCGACGAGCGGCTCGCCCCCGTACCGCCCGGAGTCCCCGGCGAGCTGTACATCGCGGGTACGGGCCTCGCCCGCGGCTACGCCGGACGCCCCGGGCTCACCGGCGAACGCTTCACCGCATGCCCCTACGGCCCGGCGGGCGAGCGCATGTACCGTACGGGCGACCTCGCGAAATGGACCCCCGAGGGGCGGCTCGTGTACCTGGGCCGCACCGACGACCAGGTCAAGGTACGCGGCTTCCGCATCGAACCGGGCGAGGTCGAGGCGGTCCTGCGCGGCCACCCCGCGGTCGGCCGGGCCGCCGTCGTCGCCCGTGAGGACGTCCCCGGCGACACCCGGCTCGTGGCGTACGCCGTCCCCGCGGACGGCACGGACCCCGCGGATCTCGACACCGCGGCCCTGCGCGACCTCGTCGCCCGGCGGCTGCCGGAGTACATGGTGCCCGCGGCCGTCGTACCCCTCCCGGAACTGCCGCTCACCACCAACGGGAAACTCGACCGCAAGGCCCTGCCCGTCCCCGACTACGGGACCGGCACGGGCGGCGGACGCCCGCCCGCGACCCCGGAGGAGGAACTCCTCTGCGGCGCGTTCGCCGACGTCCTCGGGGTGGAGACGGTCGGTGTGGACGACAGCTTCTTCGACCTCGGCGGCCACTCCCTCCTCGGCGTACGGCTGCTCTCCCGCATCCGTGCCGTCCTGGGCGCCGAACTGCCGCTCTCCGTCCTCTTCGAGCGGCCCACCGCGGCCGGACTGGCCGCCTGGCTCACCGCCGGGGCCACCGGCCGTACCCGGCTCGCCCTCACGGCCGGTCCCCGTCCCGAACGGCCCCCGCTCTCCTTCGCCCAGCGCCGCCTCTGGTTCGTCACCCAGCTCGAAGGCGCCGGACCCGCCTACAACACCACCGCGGCGATCCGCCTCACCGGACGGCTCGACGTCCCCGCGCTCACCGCCGCCCTCCGCGATGTCGTGGCCCGCCACGAGCCGCTGCGCACCGTCTACCCGACCGCCGACGGCGAGCCCTACCAGCTGATCCTCGACCCCGGCGGCGACCGGGACCTGACGGTCCGTACGGTCGGCCCCGGCGAGGTGGCCGCGGCCGTCGGCGAGGCGACCGCCCACGCCTTCGACCTCACCGGCGAACCGCCGTTCCGCGCCTCCCTCTTCCGCATCGCCGACGGCGGCCCCGACACGGGCACGAGCCCCGACACGGGCACGAGCCCCGGCACGGGCACCGACCCCGGGGCCGGTACTGACACCGAGACCGACCATGTCCTGGTTCTGGTGATGCACCACATCGCCAGCGACGGATGGTCCATGGCCCCGCTCGGGCGCGATATCTCCACCGCGTACGCGGCGCGCCTCCGCGGCGAAGCGCCCGCCTGGCCCCCACTGCCCGTCCAGTACGTCGACTACGCCCTCTGGCAGCGGCAGCTGCTCGGCACCGGCGACGACCCCGGCAGCCTGCTCGCCACCCAGCTCGACTACTGGCGGAACACCCTCTCCGGGGCCCCGGAGGAGCTGGTCCTCCCCACCGACCGCCCCCGCCCCGCCGTACCCGGCCGCCGCGGGCACCGGCTGCCCTTCCGGATCCCCGCCGCCGTCCACGCGCGTCTCGCCGAACTCGCCCGCGCCGAAGGCGCCACCGTGTTCATGGCGCTCCAGGCCGCCGTGGCGGTCCTGCTCAACCGGCTCGGCGCCGGAACCGACATCCCGGTCGGGATACCCGTCGCCGGACGCTCCGACGAGAACCTCGAAGACCTCGTCGGATCCTTCGTCAATACGCTGGTGATCCGCACCGACCTCGCCCGGAACCCCGACTTCCGCACGGTGCTGGCGCAGGTCCGCGAGGCGACCCTGGGCGCCCTCGCCCACCAGGACGTCCCCTTCGAGAAGCTCGTCGAAGAGCTGGTCACCACCCGGACCCTCGGCCGCCACCCCCTCTTCCAGACCATGCTCACGGTCCAGAACGTCGACCGCGCCGAACTGGAGCTGCCCGGCGTCCGGATGGCCGGGGACGGCGGCGCCGTCGACGCGGCGGCCGCCCCCGCCGCACGGTACGACCTGCACTTCACCATCGGTGAGACCTTCGACGACAACGGCGCCCCGGCGGGGCTCCGCGGCCTGGTCACCCTCGCCGAGGACCTCTTCCACGCCGGGACCGCGACCCGTACCGCCGCCTGGTTCACCCGCGTACTGGAGACCGTGACCGCGGACCCCGGCACCCGGCTGCACTCCGTCGACGTCCTCGACGCCCGGGAACGCGACCGGCTGCTCCGCACCTGGAACGACACCACCGTCCCCGGCACCCCGCCCGCCCTCACCCGGCTCTTCCGGGACCGGGCCGCCGAAACCCCCGACGCCATCGCCCTGGTCGCCGACGGCACCGAAACCACCTACCGGCAACTCGACGAAGCCGCGGACCGCGTCGCCCGCTTCCTGCGCGCCCGGGGTGTCGGCGCCGAATCCGTCGTCGGACTGGGCCTGCCCCGCGGCACCCGTATGGTCACCGCCGTTCTCGGTGTCTGGCGGGCCGGTGCCGCCTATCTCCCCGTCGACCCGGAACTCCCCGCCGAACGAGTCGCGTTCATGCTCGCCGACAGCGGAGCACGGCTCCTCCTCACCGACCCCGGCGCCGACGGCCGGCCCGGTGACGAGACCGGCGGCGAGACCGGCGGCGAGGCGGCCGCCGACGTCGTCGCCCGTACCGCCGGCGTACCCGTCATCCGCATCGACGACGCACTCCTCCCACCGGACCCCGCCGACCCGCCCGCCACCTCTCCGGCCGGCACCTCTCAGTCCGGCACCTCTCAGTCCGGCACCGGCGCGGCCCCCGCGGACCCGGCCGGACCCGCGGCACTCGCCTACGTCATGTACACCTCGGGCTCCACCGGCACCCCCAAGGGCGTCGAAGTCACCCACGGAGCCCTCGCCAACTACGTCGCCTCCACCTCCCAGCGGCTCGACTGGACCGGGGCCGGCACCCGCTACGCCCTTCTCCAGCCCCAGGTCACCGACCTCGGCAACACCGTTGTCTTCATCAGCCTCGCCACCGGAGGCCAGCTCCATATCCTCGACCGCGAAGCCGTCACCGACCCCGCGGCCGTCACCGCCTATCTCCGCGATCACCGCATCGACTGCGTCAAGGCGGTCCCCTCCCACCTCGCCGCCCTCACCGCCGGAACCACCCCGGGCGCCGTACTCCCCGCCCGCTCCCTCGTCCTCGGCGGCGAGACCGCCCCGGCGGCCTGGCTCCGCACACTGCTGAACAGCACCGGACACCGCCGGGTCTTCAACCACTACGGGCCGACCGAGACCACCATCGGCGTCGCCACCACCGAACTGACCCCCGCACTCGTCGCCGACGGCCCCGCCCCCATCGGCACCCCCATCGCCAACACCCGGCTCTTCGTCCTCGACGACGCCCTGTCCGCCGTACCCGCCGGAGTGGTCGGCGAACTCTACGTCGCCGGAGCCGGACTCGCCCGCGGCTACTCCGGCCGCCGCGCCCAGACCGGCGAACGCTTCGTCGCCTGCCCCTTCGGCACCGGCGAACGCATGTACCGCACCGGCGACCTCGCCCGCTGGACGACCGACGGCCAGGTCGTCTTCGCCGGGCGCGCCGACACCCAGGTCAAGATCCGCGGCTACCGCGTCGAACCCGGCGAAATCGAGGCCGCCCTCCTCGAACACCCCGCCGTCGCCCGCGCCGCCGTCGTCGCCCGACCCGACACCACCGGCGACCACCGGCTCATCGCCCATCTCGTCCTCGAACCGGGCACCACCCCCGCCGGCACCCCCGGCCGTCTCACCACCGGCGAGCTGCGCGCCTTCCTCGCCGACCGGCTGCCCGAACACATGCTCCCCACCGCCCACACCGTCCTCACCGAACTCCCCCTGACCGCCGCCGGAAAGCTCGACCGGCGCGCCCTCCCCGACCCCGGCGACCCCACCGCGGACACCGCCGACCGGGCCCCCGAAGGACCCACCGAAACCACCCTCTGCACGATCTTCGCGGAAGTCCTCGGCGCCGGGACCGTCGGCGTCCACGACAGCTTCTTCGACCTCGGCGGCCACTCCCTGCTCGCCATCCGCCTCCTCTCCCGCATCCGGGCCGCACTCGGCGCCGACCTCAGGATCCGCACCCTCTTCGAAGCCCCCACCGTCGCCGCCCTCGCCGCCCGGCTCGCCACGCCCGCGCCCGCACCCGACCGGGCCCGGCCCGCACTGCGCGCCCGTACCCGCCCCGACCACACCCCGCTCTCCTTCGCCCAGCAACGCCTCTGGTTCCTCGACCGGATGGAAGGGCCCGCCCCCACCTACAACATCCCTCTCGCCGTACGCCTCCGGGGCACCCTCGACCCCGTCGCCCTCGAAGCCGCCCTCCGCGACGTCATCACCCGCCACGAACCGCTGCGCACCGTCTACCCCGCCACCGGCGGCGAGCCCGGCCAGCGGATCCTGGACCCCGCCGAACTCGGCCCGTCGCTGACCACCAGCCCCATCGACCCCGACGACCTGGCCGACGCCGTCGCCGAGGCCGCCCGGCACACCTTCGACCTGGCCACCGAGGCCCCCGTCAAGGCCCGCCTCTTCGCCCTGGGCACCGACGACTGGGCCCTCGTCCTCGTCATCCACCACATAGCCACCGACGGCTGGTCCCACGCGCCCTTCGGCCGCGACCTCACCCGCGCATACACGGCCCGGCTCCGCGGCGAAGCCCCCGCCTTCACGCCGCTGCCCGTCCAGTACGCCGACTACGCCGTCTGGCAGCGGGAACTCCTGGGGCAGTCGGACGACCCGGAGAGCCTGCTCTCCGCGCAGGCCGCCTACTGGCGGCGCGCCCTCGACGGAGCACCCGAGGAACTCGCCCTCCCCGCCGACCGGCCCCGCCCGGCCGCCGCCGGCCGGCTCGGACACCGGGCCCCCCTGAGCATCCCCGCCGCCACCCACCGCCGCCTCGCCGACCTCGCACGGGCCGAGAACGCCACCCCCTTCATGGTCGTCCAGGCCGCCCTGGCCGCACTGCTCTCCCGCCTCGGTGCCGGAACCGACATCCCCATCGGCTCGTCGATCGCGGGCCGCACCGAAGAGGCCCTCGACGACCTCGTCGGCTTCTTCGTCAACACCCTCGTCATCCGCACCGACCTCTCGGGGAACCCCGAGTTCCGGCAACTGCTCGCCCGGGTCCGCGACACCAGCCTCGGCGCCCTCGCCCACCAGGACATCCCCTTCGAACGGCTCGTCGAGGAACTCGCCCCCACCAGGTCGCTCGCCCGCCACCCCCTCTTCCAGACCATGCTCACCGTCCGGAACAGCGAACCCGCGCCCCTCGAACTGCCCGGCGCCCACGCCGAGCCTCTCGACGGATCAGGCACCGCGGCCAAGTTCGACCTGGAGATCCACCTCCGCGAGACCTTCGACGACGACGGCAGCCCCGCCGGTCTGCACGGCACCCTCAACGGCTCCGCGGACCTCTTCGACGCCTCCACCGTCACCGGTATCGCCGACCGGTTCGTCCGCCTCCTCACGGCCGTCACCACCACCCCCGGCACCCGGCTGCACGGCATCGACGTCCTCGCGCCCCGGGAGCGGCACCAGGTCGTCACCGAGTGGAACGACACCACGGTCCCCGTCCCTCCGGCGACCCTGCCCGAACTCATCGAGGCCCAGGTCCGCCGTACCCCCGGCGCAACGGCCGTCGTCTCCGGCGACACCCGGCTGACCTACGCGGAACTCGACGCCCGCGCCGGACGGCTCGCCCGGCGGCTGACCGCGCTCGGCGCCGGCCCCGACACCGTCGTCGCCGTCGTCCTGGACCGCGGACCCGAGCTGATGACGGCTCTGCTCGCCGTCCTCAAGTCAGGGGCGGCCTACCTCCCGGTGGACCCCGGATACCCCGCCGACCGCATTGCCTACCTCCTCGCCGACGCGGCACCCGTGGTCGTCCTCGACGATCCGGCCGAGATCGCCCGGCTCTCCGACCCGGCCGCCGCGCACGCCTCCGCCTCCGCATCCGCCGACGGCGACGGCCGCGACGGCGGACCGCAGGCCACGACCGACGGTCCCGCCACCACCGCACCGGACCCGCAGAACGCCGCGTACCTCATCTACACCTCGGGCTCCACCGGCCGCCCCAAGGGCGTCCTGGTCCCGCACCGCGCCATCGTCAACCGGCTGCTCTGGATGCGCGACCACTACGGCATCGGCCCCGCCGACCGGGTGATGCAGAAGACCGCCACCGTGTTCGACGTCTCCGTCTGGGAACTCTTCTGCCCCCTGGTCGCCGGAGCCACCCTGGTCCTGGCCCGTCCCGGCGGCCACCGCGACCCCCGCTACGTCGCCGACCTGATCCGTACGGAACACATCACCGTCCTGCACTTCGTCCCCTCCATGCTGGACGCCTTCCTCCAGCACTCCGGAACCGGCGAACTGCCCACCCTGCGCGCCGTCATGTGCAGCGGCGAGGCCCTGCCCCCGGAGACCCGGACCCGCTTCCTCCGGACCTACGGCCAGGTGGAGCTGCACAACCTCTACGGCCCCACGGAAGCCGCCGTCGATGTCACCGCCTGGCACTGCGGCCCCGCGGAGGCAGGTTCCGCCCCCGGTACCGAAACGCCGGTGCCCATCGGCGCCCCCGTCGCCAACACCCGTGTCTACGTCCTCGACGACCACCTGGCCCCGGTGGCCCCCGGGGTCACCGGCGAGCTGTACCTCGCCGGAGTGCAGCTCGCCCGCGGCTACGCGGGCCGCACCGCCCTGACCGCCGAACGCTTCGTCGCCTGCCCCTACGGACCGGCGGGCGAGCGGATGTACCGCACCGGCGACCTGGCCCGCTGGACCGCCGACGGCCAGGTCGTCTTCGCCGGACGGGTCGACGACCAGGTCAAGATCCGCGGCTTCCGCATCGAACCCGGCGAGATCCGCGCCGTACTCCTGACCCACCCGGACATCGCACGGGCGGCGGTCGTCGTCCGCGAGGACACCCCCGGAGACCCGAGGCTGGTGGCGTACGTCGTCCCGGCAGCGGATCAGGACGGCACCGCGGACGACCCGGCCGCCGACCCCGGCACCCAAGCCGCCCAAGGCACCCAAGGCACCCAAGGCTTCGACGGCTCCGAGGGCGGCCCCGGCTCCGACGCCCTGCGCGCGTACACCGCCGCCCGCCTGCCCGAGTACATGGTCCCGGCCGCTTTCGTGGCCCTCCCGGAGCTGCCGCTGACCGTGAACGGCAAGCTGGACCGGCGGGCGCTGCCCGCCCCCGACTACACCACCGGCACCGGCGAGGGCCGGGGCCCGGCCACCGTTCGCGAGGAAATTCTCTGCGAGGTGTTCGCCCGGGTACTCGGGCTGGACCGGGTCGGCATGGACGACGACTTCTTCCGCCTCGGCGGCCACTCCCTGCTCGCCGTCATGCTGGTGGAGCAGCTCCGCGCACGCGGCGTAGCCGTCCCCGTACGCGCCCTCTTCGACACCCCCACCCCGGCCGGACTCGCCCGCGCGGCCGACACCGAAACGACCCCCGTCCCGGAGAACCTCGTCCCGGCCGACGGCATTGACCGGATCACCCCCGGCATGCTCACCCTGGTCGACCTCTCCCAGGAGGAGACCGACCGCGTGGCCGGCACCGTGGACGGCGGCGCCGCCAACGTCGCCGACGTCTACCCGCTCACCCCCCTCCAGGAAGGCATGCTCTTCCACCACCTGCTCGCCGGTGACGGCGGCGCCGACGTCTACGTCACCGCACAGGTCGTGGAATTCGACACCGAGGACCGGCTGAACGCCGTGGCCGACGCCCTCCAGCGGATCGTCGACCGCCACGACATCTACCGCACCGCGATCGTCCGGGAGGGCCTCGCCGAACCCGTCCAGGTGGTGTGGCGCCGCGCGACCCTCCCCGTCACCGAACACACCACCGACCCCGCGGCGGACGACCCGGCCGCCGCACTCCTCGCGGCCGCCGGGCAGAGCATGCCGCTCCACCGCGCCCCTCTGATGGACCTCCACACGACGGCACTCCCGGACGGCCGCCGACTGGGCCTCGTCCGGATGCACCACATGGTCCAGGACCGCCTCAGCCTGGACGTACTCCTCCAGGAGCTCCGGACCATCCTGTCCGGAAACGCGGACCGGCTCGCCCCGCCGCTGCCCTTCCGCTCCATCGTCGCCAGGACCCGGAGCATCCCGCGCACCGAGCACGAGCGCTTCTTCACGGAGCTGCTGGGCGATGTCACCGAACCCACCGCCCCCTACGGACAGCTCGACGTACTGAACAACGGCGCCGACGCGGTCTCCGCCCTCGTCCCCCTGGAGCCCGGAACCGTCCTCCGCCTGCGCGACACGGCCCAGCGCCTCGGGGCGAGCCCCGCCACCGTGCTGCACGTCGCCTGGGCCCGGGCACTGGCCGTGCTGGCGGGGCGGGACGACGTGGTGTTCGGCACCGTACTCCTCGGCCGGATGAACGCGGGCGAGGGCACGGAACGCGTCCTGGGCCCGTTCATCAACACCCTGCCGGTCCGGGTACGCACCGGCAGCCTCGGCGTACGTGCCCTGGTGGACGAGATGCGCGGCCGGCTGGCGGAACTCCTGGAGCACGAACACGCCCCCCTGGCGATCGCCCAGCGCGTCGCCTCCATCCCCGGTAACGCCCCGCTGTTCACCTCACTCTTCAACTACCGCCATGTCTGGCGCGGTACGGCTGGTGCGGGTGGTACGGCCGTCACCGGGCGCGGAGCCTTCGACGGTATGCGCAGCCTCCTCGTCCGGGAGCGGACGAACTACCCGCTGAGCGTGGCGGTCGACGACCTGGCCCCCGACGAGCTGATCGTCAACGTCCAGTCGGTCACCGCCATCGACCCGGCCGCGGTGGGCCGCCTGATGCGCACGGCGACGGAGAACGTACTGGGAGCGCTGGAGGCGACGCTTGAGAGCGGTGCGGTGGATGTGCCGTTGCGGGAGGTGGGGGTTCTCGATCCGGTCGAGCGGGGTCGGGTGCTGAGTGAGTGGAATGCGACCGGGGTGGATGTGGTCCCGGCGGGGTCGGTGTTGGGGTTGTTCGAGGGGTGGGTGGCTGCGGATCCGGGTGGGGTTGCGGTGGTGGCTGATGGGGTGCGGGTGTCGTATGGGGAGTTGGATGCGGCGGCGGGTCGGTTGGCTTCGTATCTGCGGGGTCGTGGTGTGGGTGTGGAGTCGGTGGTGGGGCTTCGTTTGGGGCGTGGGGTGGAGATGGTCGTCGGCATTCTGGGGGTGTGGAAGGCGGGGGCGGCGTATCTGCCGGTGGATGGTTCGCTGCCGGTGGAGCGGCAGGAGTTCATGCTGGCCGACTCCGGCGCGGCCGTGGTGGTGGGTGCGGAGGAGCTTGGGGAGTCTGCTGCGTGTGAACCGGTTGGCACTGGCCTGCCGGTTGATTCTTCCGGGTTGGCGTATGTGATTTATACGTCGGGTTCTTCGGGTGTGCCGAAGGGTGTGGCGGTTGCGCACAGGTCGTTGGTGAACCTGGTGTCGGTGTTCGGCCCGGTGATGGGTGCGGGTCCGGGGGCTGGGGTGTTGCAGTTTGCGTCGTTCGGGTTCGATGCGTCGGTGCTGGATGTGGCGGTGGCGCTGTCGTCGGGTGCTGCGTTGTGGATTGCGTCGGAGGGGCAGCGGGAGGAGCCGTCTCGGCTGGCGGAGCTGGAGGGGGTGACGGCGGCGTCGGTGGTGCCGTCGCTGCTGGGAGTAATTGACCCCGGGGTGCTGGAGCGGGTGGAAACGCTGCTGGTGGGGGCTGAGGCGATTGGTGAGTCGGCGGCGCGGTTGTGGTCGTCGGGCCGGCGGCTGGTGAACACCTACGGTCCGACCGAGGCGACCGTGATGGTCGCGGCCTCGGACGTCGACCCGGACCGTCCCGGTCCGGTGTCGTTCGGCCGTCCGGTCGCGAACACCCGCCTGTATGTTCTGGACGGGCGTCTTGAGC